>RGSV01000180.1 GCA_010025655.1 Acidimicrobiia bacterium | reverse complement strand
TGCAGAACACCAGTCCTTGAGAAAGCAACCCCGTTAACCCACTCTCTGTCCTCTAGAGATACATCAGCTCTTCGGTCGCCCAATCGAGACTTGCAGGCCACCGCTCGATCCATGAGCTGACATGATCCACAGTCACTCCACCAAAGAGTGAGTGAACAGCACGTAGCTGAACTTCGAAGGTGCCGTCGTCGAGCTTTTTGTACGTGGGGACACACAACGGGTTTACTCGCAAGAACGTGTTTATATCGGCAACGACATCATGCGCAACAAACATCTCCGCCTTGAAAACCAGAGTCTCCGCCTCCTCTGGCGGCCACAACTCGATCTGCCAAACCCAACCCGTCGAAGCTGATTCGATGAGCGCCGGTGAGATCACCTTCGCACGAAAACCCAGATGCTGTAGAAGACCGGTCAGTTGAGCGAGGGCGATTCTCTTGAGCACAGTTGCGCCGTGCAAAGTCATCTGGCCAGTGAACCATGGTCGTGACTACTGCTTGTCGCTTACTGCTTATACGGTCTTGCGACCCTTACAAGGAGAGGGTCGGGGGTTCGAGTCCCTCAGCGCCCACCATATTTGGTGCTGCCAGTGTGGCATTGCCATCATCAGTGTGTGTTGTTGCTGACTTACCCGCGAGCAGTCTCAGTCTCGCAGACTCCACGTTCGAGGTCGGTGTTGCTATATGCCGATGCGCCGCCAGGGCCGACGTGCTTGTTCCAGCGCACCATCAGGTCGCGAATCGCTGCAATTGACGCGCTCTTGATCGTCGGGGCGAGAAAATTCATCGGGCAAAGGGCGGTGTATACCTTGTCCTTCTCGGCTCCGTACATCAGTTCAAATCGACCAAAGGGCTCTTTGCACTCCCATTTCGTCACCGAACCAATGGCTTCTCCGGCCTTAATGACCCTGTTCTTGTCAGCCTTCAGCGTGGTGCTGATGTGGTCAAGGGAGATGATTTCTCCACTGCTCGCGCGCATGTACAACTCAACGTCACACGATTCGGGTTGATTCCTCACTTCCAGAACAATGCCCGTGATTGGCGCGAGAACTGGAGTTCCGATTTTGACGTAGTTGAACATGAGGGTTGCTTCAGGCTTGCCCTGATATGACCGCCCAAAAATGTTGACCACCGGATACGTGCGCGCATAAAAGTTGTTTGTGTCAGTGGGCCAGTCCCATGGGTTGGCACTGAGTTTGATTGGAAGAGATTCGATCGAGAACGTGGACACGCCCGGCTTCGATGCTTTGTTGCTTCCGCCCGTGCCCGCCGAACCCGAACCTTTGCCGCTACGCACTTGCCAAAGTATCTTTGGCCCCACCTGATCACAGATGAGCTCGAGCGTCTTCGAACCCGATTTCACCTTGATGATCTGACCAAACTTTGAACACGGTTCGCCTGGGCTGGTTGCCGACGCCAGAGAAGTCGGTAGCAGGGCAACAACTGCCAGAACTGCATGAAACACGGTGGACTTTTTCACCTCCTTGAGAATACATGTACGACAAGGGGAGGGTCGGGGGTTCGAGTCCCTCAGCGCCCACCACTGGTATGGCGTTGAGGGCCTCGATGTGATTCCCGATTGTCTGTCGGTGGCAAACGTCAGCTGCCGCTCACGCATTCGAGGGCAGCTCGCGGTCCTTCGACTTTCCAACGCAATGTCCCAACCACGGTGGTGGCGCCGTCTTGGTAGCTGCACGATCCGCCAATGGTGAATTCACTGGCCGGGCCTGCTGGACCCTGCGGACCTGCGGGACCCTGAGCTCCTATCGGACCTGCTGGACCCTGAGCGCCAGCGGGACCCACCGCACCCTGGGCTCCTGTCGGACCAATCGGACCAATTGGTCCAGTCGGACCTTGAGCTCCGGTTGCCCCGGTTGCGCCGGCGGGGCCTTGTGCTCCAGTTGCGCCAGCGACTCCTGCTGGGCCCTGTGCGCCAGTTGCGCCAGCGACTCCAGCTGCGCCGGTCGCACCAGCAGCACCCGCTGCACCTGCTGGGCCCTGTGCGCCAGTTGCACCAGCGACTCCCGCCGGGCCTTGGGCGCCAGCCGCGCCGGTTCCGCCAGTTGCGCCTGTCGCGCCGCGCACACCGGCGGCACTCAAACCGTTGGCGGATGTCAGCGTCGAGCCGTCAGGAAATCTGATGCCGGTCGCCAGTGCAAGGTATCCCGAGTCACCTGGTTGACCAATTGTGATGTCCTGCGATCGCAAGATTGACCGAAGACCAGTCGCTGTCAACTGGACGTTGCCTAGACGCAGCGTGTCGGCGCCGTCGATCAAGAGCACCCCGTCTTGCACAGAAATTCCCGCTTGCTTTCCGGTGCCGACGTCTTCGATGAAGATGGTCCCTGGTCCGAGCTCCAAGCTCTTCCAGCGGAACGTCGATGTTCCAAGCGTGAAAATGTTGTCTGCCGACGGAATGAGGTCTCCCGTCACGCCGTCGAGCGGAGTGCAGACGTCAATAAGCGCCCCACCGTTCGTGGAGCCCTCAACGTCGTCAGTTTGGACTTCGGATTCATTGAGGGTTTGTCCTGGTGGGCAGTATCCAAGCACTCGCAGCTGCTCTGCGAGGGCTTTGTCGTCATCGCGAAGGGCATCAATCAAGAAGAGACCTCCGAGCAGTACGACCAAGAGGAGAGCTGCGATGCTTACGGTGTTGAATGTTCGCTGTGTTGTTTGCATGCGAGCAGTCAACGCCGCCCGCGCACTTACCGACGACGACAGATGTCCCAAGCGGGTGAAGCATTTGTACTCTTCGCGGTGCTAGTTGCGGCCGGCGTACCCGAATGCGAGCGAAGTGGCAATTGCCAGCCACAGCTGATATGGCACGAGTGCTGCCCCCAACAGAAGTGAGACCCGAAACGCCACCACGATCAACGGAAGCGTGAGCACCGTCGCTGCGGCGAGTGCGAACCCTCCGGTCGCGAGTGCGTGAGGTACATAAAACT
>RGSV01000179.1 GCA_010025655.1 Acidimicrobiia bacterium | reverse complement strand
GTGGGAGGAGTCGGGCGACCTTGCTACCGCGATGCGCGATGGTCGAGAAATCGAAATCCCACTGTCAATTTCCAAGCGTCTTCGCTCGCTCGGGCTTACCGACGACGTTTGGCGCGAGTAAAAGCGACCGACGCCTCGGCATGACATCGGATAGCGCCGCGGATTCGTCTCGGTCGACGCACGCTTCGGTCTCACCGCGGCGGCTTGCGGTGGCATCGGGCGCGTTGTTCTTCGTCAACGGCATGGTGTACGGCAACTGGCTGCCGCGCATTCCCGAGCTCAAAGACCAGCTCGGGCTCAGCAACACGAACCTCGGCATCACTTTGCTGGGTGGCGGTATCGGTGGCATCGTCGGTTCGCTCTTGGCGAGTCGTGTGACCAAGCGGCTTGGTAGTCGTCGACTTCTCTTGCGTACCATCGTGCCGCTACCGATCGTGATGGCGGCAATCCCGTTCGTAGGTGAGGCCTGGATGCTGCTCGCTCTGCTGTCGCTCATCGGCTTGATTGACGTGTGGACCGATCTGGCGATGAACGTGCAAGGCGTTATCGCGCAAGAACGACTCGGGCGCTCGATTATGAATCGCCTGCACGGCATGTGGAGTGTCGGTTTCGGTAGCGGAACCCTCGTCGGGTCGCTCGCGGCGGGTGTCGGCGTGAGTTTTCGTTTGCAAGTCGTGGTGGTGGCGCTCGGTTTGCTCGCGACGGTGGGTCTCGTGTCGCGCAGTCTCGAGCCGAATGATCCGAAGCCAACTACGAATGCCGCCGATATTCCCGCGCGACGTCGACATCTCGGTCTTGCGGCGGTTGCACTTGCTGTAGCGGGTGCGGCAGCAATCGCTCTTGAAGGTGCACCGAACGAGTGGGCAGCCTTGTTGATGCGCGACGATTTGAACTTTGGCGAGTGGGCAGGATTCGGAACGGTGGCGTTCGGCTTCGGCATGGTGGTCAGCCGACTCGGTGGCGATCACGCACTCGAGCGACTCGGCGACGAACTCCTGTTTCGTCTTTCGCTCGTGTTGGTGTTTGTCGGAGTCTCCACTGTGGTGCTGTCGAATGCGGCATGGCTCGGGTTGGTTGCGCTCTTCGTGTCAGGGCTTGGTCAGGGCGTCATCTTCCCGCGGCTGTATCTCGTGGCGGCACGCGTGCCCGGCATGAGTGCGGGTGCCGGGCTCGGTGCGATGCTGATCGGCCTGCGCGTTGGTGGCATGGCGACAGCTGTGGCGATGGGCCGTATCTCGCAGTCGTCGAGCGTGCAGACCGCGCTTGGCATCGTGGGTGTCGTCACGCTGGTACTGCTCGTTGGTTCGAGTGCCGCGGTCGCGCGCCGCACGGCGGTTGCGCCCAGGCCGTCGGTCGCCCCCCGCGCTGCGGGCTCTACCGGCGCCGCGTAGTACCGTGCGTTCGATGCAAGTTCGTAAATATGTAGTGACCTCCGAGGAAGTTCTCGCCGAGCAAGGTCGCCTAACCGGGCGGACGGTTCGTCGCGCAGTCTGCAGTGCCGTGATCGCAAACCCACTCGCGGGCCAAGTCGGCGGCGAACTGACCGAGCTTGAAACCCTTGGTGCAGAAATCTCTGGCGAACTTGCGACGCGTGCACTCGCCGCACTCGGTGTGGCGGCGCACGAGGTGACGGCCTATGGCAAAGGTGCGATCGTCGGCACGAACGGTGAGATTGAGCATGCCGCAGCGCTCATTCACCCTCGCTTCGGCGCACCTGTGCGCAAAGTGGTCGTAAAGGGTGACGACATCATCCCTTCAACGAAGAAGATTGGTGCACCCGGTGCACACATCACGTTGCCGATCACCAACAAAGACGACATCTGGTCGTTCGACGAGATGGATGCCATTGATGTGTGGATTCCCGACGCGCCGATGCCCGACGAAATCGTGGTCAGTGTTGCGCTGGCAGTAGGTGGTCGCCCGTTCGCGCGCACGAAGAAGCCGTCATGACGTGTAGGTACACCGATGTTTAAGGCGATGATTCTGCTTACGCGGCGCACCGACATGACGCATGAGCAATACGAGCAATGGTGGCTGGGTGTGCACGTTCCGCTCGCCAAGCAGTTGCCCGGTTTGCGTGCAGCAACATTCAACGTGGTGCAGAACCCAGGCGCAGGCGAGCCTGACGGCATTACTGAACTGTGGTTCGACTCACGCGAGGCGTTTGATGCCGCGTATGCGAGCGAAATCGGCAAGAAGGTCGTCGCCGACTCGATGACCAACGTTTCAAGCCGCGTGCGAATGTTCGTCGACGAACACCGCGTCGTCGGCTAGACCTCGACGCTCGTCAGGTCTGGCCCCGCAACGATCGTGCCGCTGAAGTGTTTGGCGGCTTGCGCAATCCAGTCGGCTTCTTGCCCGACCTGCATCGCCGGCACATAGTGCGTGAGCACAAGCGTCTTCACCCCGGCGCGTGCCGCGGTCTGACCGGCATCTTCGACCGACGAGTGATAGTCGAGAATGTCGTTGAGTCGTGGGGCCTGTGCGGGCAGCATCTGCTTCATCGCGCTGACGAGGTCGGGTCGCAGCACCGTCTGAACGTAGACGTCTGCATTGGCGCACAGCGCGTCGAGCTCGGCGCAGGGCACGGTGTCGCCAGCCAAGGCGGCAACTTTTCCTTCTGCTTCGAATCGGTAGCCGACGGTGGGTGAGACGGGGCGGTGGTCGGTGCGGCCGACCTTGACCGTCACGTCGCCGACGGTGAACGTGTCGCCTGGCGACACCTCGGTCACCTCGATTTGCATGCCGGGGCCCGAACGCAAATCAGCGTGATGGTCGAGGCGATATTGCTCGTCGAGCGCCAGCATCGTGCGCAAGCCATCGACGATCTGCTTGGTGCCGACCGGACCATAGATGCGTGTGACGATGGGGTTCGGCGACATGATCCAGCGCGAGGTAACGATGTCGTTCAAGTCGCTGATGTGATCGCTGTGCAGGTGTGTCAGAAGGATTGCCGAGAGAAATGGGGGAAACACGCCAGCAGCAGTCATGCGCATGACGCAACCACGACCGCAGTCGACCACGATGTG
>RGSV01000178.1 GCA_010025655.1 Acidimicrobiia bacterium | reverse complement strand
CGATTCGCCCTTCGAGGTGACTGCACGATGAGCACGCCGTATCAGGAGGCCCTCGGGCGCACGCTCATTGAGCGCAGCATTCGCGAAAAGATCGTGATCGTCGGCGTGACCCTCGACAAGCACACCGACGAACAAACCGAAGAAAGTCTCGATGAACTAGAGCGACTGGTCGACACTGCGGGTGCCGACGTGGTGGCACGTCTCACGCAGCGTCGCCAGGCGCCCGACCCGGCCACCTACATCGGCAAAGGCAAGGTCGACGAACTGAAGGCCACTTGTTTGGCAGTAGATGCCGACACGGTGGTGTTCGATAACGAACTCTCTCCCGCGCAGCAATTCAATTTGGAAAAGACCCTCGGTCGCACCGCGATCGACCGCACGGCGGTGATTCTCGATATCTTCGCCCAAAATAGCCACACGCTCGAGGGCAAGGCGCAAGTCGAATTGGCATTGATGCGGTATCGCCTGCCGCGCATTCGTCGTGGTGCATCGGCCGGTCTCACCCAGCAGGGTGGTGGCATCGGCACCCGCGGCCCAGGTGAAACCAAACTCGAGACTGACCGACGCCGCATCAACGATCGCATTGCCAAGCTCGAGCGCGAGTTGCGCGAACTGCAGCGCACCCGCGACGAGCAACGCAAGGGTCGCTCGCGCAGTGGGCTCGCCAGCGTCACGATCGTCGGCTACACCAATGCCGGTAAGTCGACGTTGTTGAACTATCTCACCAATGCAGGCGTGCTCGTGGAGAACCGACTCTTCGCCACGCTCGACCCGACGACGCGACGTCTCGCTCTGCCCGGTGGTGAGCCGGTGTTGCTCACCGACACGGTGGGTTTCATCAAGCGGCTTCCGCACACGCTGATCGAGGCGTTCAAGAGCACACTCGAGGTCGCGACCGAAAGCGATCTGCTGTTACACGTGGTCGACTCGAGTGCGGTGGACCCCGAGAGCCAAATCGTCGCAGTGCGGGAAGTGCTCGGCGAGATTGGTGCCAACAAAGTGCCCGAGTTGCTCGTCTTCAACAAGATGGATGCCGACCCTGACACCGCCAAGCGCATGGTCTATGAGCATGAGGGCTCGGTTGCCGTTTCAGCGGCTACCGGCGCGGGAATCGACGAACTGCTGCGTACCGTCGCCGACCGTGTGCGTTCACTTACCGCCGTGGTTGAGTTGCTCGTGCCCTATGAGCGTGGCGACGTGATGGCCTCGATTCACCGCGAGGGTGAAGTGGTGTCAACCGCCCACGAAGACGGCGGCATTCGCGTGCGCGCCCGCTTGGCCGACGCATCACGCGGCCGCCTGACAGAATTTGTCGTCTCGCCGTCATGACTTCCGCTACACAGCACATCCGACGATGACCGCGCAGCCTTTTGTACCGCCGCCGTATCCGTATGACCGGCTCGATGCACTCGCCAAACTCGCCGCCAAACACGATGGAGGAGTCATCGACTTGTCTATCGGCACGCCGTGTGATGCGCCATCGCCCGCGGTAGTTGCCGCATTGTCAGCGTCGAACGCCGAGCGCGGGTATCCGCCGAGCATTGGCAGTGAACCCTTGCGTCGCGCCGCACGTGACTGGATGCAGCGACGATTTGCTGTTGACGTGCCGCTCGCCCAAGTGGCGGCGTGCGTGGGCTCGAAAGAGTTCGTCGCCACGACTCCGCAGTACTTGAAGTTGCGACGACCAGACCGAGACACCGTGCTTTACCCAGCGGTGAGCTACCCGACCTATGAGATGGGGTCGACCTTGGCGGGCTGTCGGGCGGTGGCAGTGCCGATGAATAGGAGCGGCGGGCTCGACCTCGGCGCAGTGAGCGCCGACGATGCCCGTCGGGCGTTGATGTTGTGGGTGAATTCGCCCAGCAATCCGACTGGGGCCCTTGACGATCTTGGCGCCGCTGCGGCCTGGGGCCGTGAGCACGGCGTGCCGATCTTCAGCGATGAGTGCTACGTGGAGTTCACGTGGCAGCGCGCTGGCGAGAGCATCGTGCAGCACGGGCTTGATGGAGTCGTTGCGTTGCACTCACTCTCGAAGCGATCAAATCTCGCGGGTGTGCGTGTGGCGTTCTACGCGGGCGATGCTGACATCGTCAATTACCTGAAAGAAGTGCGAAAGCATGTCGGCATGATGGTGCCCGGGCCGGCACAGGCAGCGGGTGTCGTTGCGCTCACTGACGACGCTCACGTTGCTGTGCAGCGCGAGGTGTATCGACGGCGACTGGCGCGCACCGCCGAGATCTTGGCGAAGTGGTCGGGTGTCAGCGTGCCGTTGCCGGCCGGCGGCTTCTACTTGTGGTTCGACTCGGGCGATGGCTGGGCGTTTGCCGAGCGGCTCGCGCGCGACGGGGGAGCCCTCGTCAGCCCCGGTGACTTTTATGGTGCTGGTGGTGCCAACAACGTACGCGTCGCGGTCGTGCAGCCCGACGAGAAGATTGAGATGCTGGCGCGACGCCTCGGCGTCTAACAAAGATCTTGGCGCCACGACGACCATCTGCCAAGTATGCTTCGGCACGAGGAGTACCACCCGTGAGACGACATGTCGCTCAACTGCTCGGTGGCGTTTCACTCTCTGTCGCCGTCTTCCTAAGCACGGCAGGGTTGGTTACTGCCGATTCGCCAACCAATGTTGGCTCGCCTTGCCAACGTGTGAATCAAGTAAAGACAGTAAGAATCAAGAACAAGTCGACACAGCTCGTATGTGTGCAAGAGGGCACTCGCCGAGTGTGGCGAGCTCGCATTGGAGGATCCTCAGGATCATCTGGCGCTAGCGGTCGTCACAAGTTCTTGAACACGACGTGTACTGGTTCCTCAGATGGTCGATTCACCTCCAAGCTGACGGATCTCGAGACATTGGAAGTCATTGTGCCCCCGGGTGTCGCCGCAGGTTGGGAGATTAAACCCCACGGGTACGTCCGAATTAAGGGCGATCGTGCTGCAATCTATGCGCCAATTGATATGGAGCTTGTGCAGGGCGCCTACTACAAGGAGCCGCCAACGTTCAGAGCGAAGACCACCTACATTCTTCACTTCGCCGTTGGCTGTGAGTTTGCAATCTTTCTCGACCACATCACCGACCCAGTCGAC
>RGSV01000177.1 GCA_010025655.1 Acidimicrobiia bacterium | reverse complement strand
TCACCGCACCGATGCACGCATGTCTTCATCTGTGGCTACTTCAACGCAACAAGCGTCACACACCGGGCCACTTCGCGCGTAGCAACAGCGTCTCCCATGTGGAGCACGTCATCTCGTGGCGGTGCGCCACGGGGATACACTTTCCTCTACTCGGGGCACCACCCCAGCAAGGCGGTTTCAGCAGTGTTCGAACGGTTTACCGACAGGGCGCGACGAGTCGTCGTGCTCGCGCAAGAAGAAGCGCGGCTGCTCAACCACTCGTACATCGGCACCGAGCACATCCTCCTCGGACTCATTCATGAAGGAGAAGGGGTCGCCGCCAAAGCACTCGAAGCATTGAACATCTCGCTCGAAGCAGTGCGTGCGCAAGTCGAAGAGATCATTGGTCAGGGCGGCTCATCGCCTTCGGGGCACATCCCCTTTACGCCGCGCGCCAAGAAGGTGCTCGAGCTCTCGCTGCGCGAAGCCCTGCAGCTTGGCCACAACTACATCGGCACCGAGCACATCCTCCTTGGACTCATTCGCGAAGGTGAAGGTGTCGCAGCCCAAGTGTTGGTGAAACTCGGGGCCGACCTCTCGCGCGTGCGCCAGCAGGTCATTCAGTTGTTGAGCGGCTATGAGGGCTCAGGTGGCGAAGGCAAAGGTGAGCCGATCAGCGCCAAAGACACACCGAGCGAAAAAGGCGGCAGCCAGATTCTCGACCAGTTCGGCCGCAACCTCACTCAGTTGGCCAAAGACAAGAAGCTCGATCCGGTGATTGGTCGCCAGCGCGAGATGGAACGCGTAATGCAGATTCTCTCGCGCCGCACCAAGAACAACCCCGTGCTCATCGGCGAGCCGGGTGTTGGTAAGACGGCAATCGTCGAGGGGCTCGCCCAACGCATCGTCGCCAACGACGTGCCCGAGACATTGACCAACAAACAGCTCTACACCCTCGACCTTGGTGCGTTGGTCGCCGGTAGTCGCTATCGCGGTGATTTCGAAGAGCGTCTCAAGAAGGTGCTGAAAGAGATTCGCACGCGCGGTGACATCATCCTCTTTATCGATGAGATTCACACGCTCGTTGGTGCCGGTGCCGCCGAAGGTGCGATCGATGCCGCCTCGATCTTGAAGCCGATGCTCGCCCGCGGTGAGCTGCAGACCATCGGTGCGACGACACTCGATGAATTCCGCAAGCACTTCGAGAAAGATGCCGCCCTTGAGCGACGCTTCCAGCCCGTCAAGGTCGACGAGCCATCGGTTGCCCACACGATTGAGATTTTGAAGGGCATCCGCGACAAATACGAGAGCCACCACCACGTGACGATCACTGACCAGGCGCTCGTCGCCGCGGCGAACATGGCCGATCGTTACATCGCCGACCGTCACCTGCCCGACAAGGCGATCGACCTCATCGACGAAGCAGGCAGCCGTCTGCGCATCAAGCGCATGAAGACGCCACCCGATCTCAAAGAGATCGAGAACAAGATCAAAGAAGTGCAGACCGCCAAGAAGAAGGCGGTCGACGAACAGCGTTTCGAAGAAGCAGGTCGTCTGCGCGACCAAGAGCGGGCGTTGCTCGACGAGCGCGCCCAGAAAGAAGCCGACGTCAAGGCACAGGGCATCAACCTGTATGACGAAGTCAATGAAGAAGCAATCGCCGACGTGCTGAGCGTGTGGACGGGAATTCCGGTCTACAAGCTGACCGAAGAAGAGACGGCGAAACTGCTGAACATGGAAGCCGAGCTGCACAAACGCATCATCGGTCAAGAAGACGCAATCAAGGCAGTGAGCCAGAGCATTCGTCGCACGCGGGCAGGTCTCAAAGACCCGAAGCGCCCGAGCGGTTCGTTCATCTTCCTTGGCCCGACGGGCGTGGGTAAGACCGAACTCGCCAAGACCCTGGCTGAGTTCCTCTTCGGTGACGAAGACGCACTGATCTCGCTCGACATGAGCGAATACATGGAGAAGCACACCGTGAGCCGTTTAGTCGGGTCACCCCCGGGATACGTCGGGTACGACGAAGGCGGTCAGCTGACCGAGGCCGTGCGACGCAAGCCGTTCTCCGTCGTGCTCTTCGACGAGATCGAAAAGGCTCACGCCGACGTGTTCAACACCCTGTTGCAGATTCTTGAAGAGGGTCGTCTGACCGATGCGCAGGGTCGCACCACCGACTTCCGCAACACCGTGATCATCATGACGTCAAACCTCGGCACGCAAGACCTGCGCAAGGCGAATGTCGGATTCGGCAAGAACGACGAGGCCATGTCGTACGCCCGCATGCGCGACAAGGTGAACGATGCGCTCAAGGTGCACTTCCGCCCCGAGTTCTTGAACCGCATCGACGAGGTCATCGTCTTCCACGAGCTCACGATGGTCGAAGTCGTACAGATGGTCGATCTCATGAGCAAGCGAGTGGTCAGTCAACTCGAAGGCCTCGGGCTTGGGCTCGAACTCACAGAACCCGCGAAGCAGTTGCTCGCACGCAAGGGATATGACCCGCAACTTGGTGCGCGACCGTTGCGACGGGCTCTGCAACGACTGATCGAAGATCCGCTGTCAGAGCGACTTCTCAACAAGCAGTTCATCGCCGGTGAAATCGTCGTCGTCGGGGTGGAAGATGACCCTGAGAACCCAGGCGACCAGCGCATCACGTTTACGGCAGTCGAAGGCTTCAAGCCACCCGTAGGTGTCGATCTCGCTGGGGCGGGCGAAGGCGGCAACGCCACCACCGAGTGAACGTGTGCGGCGGCGCAGGCCGTGGCATACGGTCTCGTATCGCGATGTGCGGAGCGGCGCTCATGCTGCTCGCGCTCAGCGCGTGTCAAGTGCAGATCAGCGCTGACATCAACGTCACCGAGAACGGCAGTGGCCAAGTGTCGGTTGTCATTATTGCTGACGGTGCGACGCTGCGGGCAGCGCCCGAACTCGTCGACTCACTGCAACTCGACGACCTGCGCGATGCGGGGTGGACTGCAACGGTGCAGAACCCGACTGCTGACGGCGGGGCCGGCGTCACGCTCGCGCATAGCTTCAACACCCCCAACGAGGCCACTGTCTTGCTCACCGAGCTCTCTGGCCCGCGGGGTCCGCTGCGCGACTTCGTG
>RGSV01000176.1 GCA_010025655.1 Acidimicrobiia bacterium | reverse complement strand
GCGAGCGGCGCGATCGAGAGCGAACAACTCCTGACTGCCGTCGAGATGGCGACCTTCGACCTCGCCGAGGCGACGTTCTACGTGCAGGCTCCCTGACCGCGCCGCTCGCACCTGACACACTTGGTGCATCGACCGCGCCGTTGCTGAACTCCCCGTCGCCTGTTGTGAGACCGACCTCGATGGTCGGCTGACCGCCGCCAACAACGCCTTCCGCGCTCTCGCTCTGGGTGGCGCGCCGCTCACTCTCGGCGTTACTCCGTGGTCGCACGCGACGCCCGCCGTGCGCGCCGAACTCGAGTCTCGCTGGATTGCTGCCCGACGCGCCAACGAACCGTTTGTTGCCCAGTTCGCGCTCACCGCGCTTGATGGAACCACCAACGTGATCGGGTTCGCTGCGCATCCAGTGCGCGATGTACGAGGTGGCGTGGTGTCGTACTTCGCGACCGCCCACGACGTGACACCGCTCGCTCAACGCCATCAACTGAACGACCAATTGGTCGGAGCACTCGACGCATCTCGCGATGCGATCGTCATCTTCGACGCGCGGTCGCATCTGGTGTTCGCCAATCGTGGCGCCAACTTGTTGCTCGGTATCACTGAGATCGCCGGCTCCACCACCGACAACGAAGCTGCCACCACGTTCTTCGACGCCATGCGCAATCAAGTGCCGCGTGACGTGCTGATCGAACCCGCCCACAACACCTGGAGCGGTGAACTCGGCCACCGCAGCCCTGATGGCATCATGCGTACCCTGTCGGTCACGCTGCACGTCGTGCGCGACGACACCGGCGCGACCGTGCACTACTCGGTGCTCGCGCGCGACGAAACCGAAGCCAAACAGCTGCAAAACGAACTGCAGCGACAAGCCACTCACGACGAGTTGACCGGTTTGCCGAATCGCACGCTCTTTTTGCGCCGAGTTGCCGAAGCACTCGACCGCAGTCGCACGCTGAAACGCGGAGTTACGGTGCTGTTTCTCGACTTTGACGGATTGAAAACCGTCAACGACACCATCGGTCACCGCTTCGGTGACCAACTCATCGTCAGCGTCGGCAAGCGCCTCGTGAATGCCACGCGGCCGAACGACGTCGTCGCACGGCTTAGCGGTGACGAGTTTGCAGTACTCGCCGAAGGTGTCGCCGACGAGACGCTCGCACTCGAGATTGCCGAACGACTGCGCGCAAGCATCACCGGGCAACACCTCGTCAATGGAGTCGAAGTCACCTCGGGTGCCAGCGTCGGTATCGCCATTGCAACCCAGGCGCTGCTCGCAGAGCAGTCACCTGCTGATGCCGCAACCACGCTGCTGGTCAACGCCGACACCGCGATGTATCGCGCCAAGCAACGCGGCAAGGGTCGCTGTGAGGTGTACACCGAAGAAATGCGCACGCAGGCTCGAGATCGCCAGCGCACCGCTTCGCAACTCGAACGTGCCATGGCCGCCGGCGAACTCTTCGTCGTACACCAGCCGATCGTGTCAATTCATACTGGTCGTATCGTCGGCGTCGAAACGTTGGTGCGTTGGCGACACCCCGAGCGTGGTGTGTTGACCCCGCCAGCCTTTCTCGAAGTTGCGGAAGAGACGGGCGTCATCGGCCCAATCGGCGATTGGGTGACTGGCGAGGGCGCACGCAGTCTGCGGCGACTGATCGATGAAGGTGTCGTCGAGCGCACAACCACGCTGCACATCAACGTGTCGTCACGCCAACTCTCTGACGCCAACTTCGTTGAGCGCACCGTTGCAGCAGTGACTGCTGCTGGTCTCGACGCTCGGCAAGTGGTGCTTGAGTTCACCGAGCGCACCGCGCTGGCGAGCAACCCCGCAGTATCACGCAGCCTGAATGCCCTTGCACGGCTCGAGGTGCGGCTATCAATCGACGACTTCGGCACCGGCTTCTCGTCGCTCGCCCACCTGCGAGACTTTCGCGCGGCGGAACTCAAGCTCGACGGCACGTTCATTCGCAACGTCGGTCACGATGCGAGCGACGACCCGATCGTGCGATCCATTGTGCAGTTGGCACACTCGCTCGATATGACGGTGGTGGCCGAGTGGGTGCAGTCAGCCGAACAACTGCAACGTCTGCGCCTCCTCGGCTGCGACCACGCACAGGGCAATCATGTGTGTGCGCCCACCGATGAGGCGGGCTTGCGTGACTTCGTGCAGCGAGCTGCCTATTCCTTGGGCTCGGGTGCGGGGCCGACGCCCGCGTAAAACGCCAACACAGGCGCCGAACTGTCGGCAAGGCGCAACACTGAATTCCCTCGCACGGTGTCGCCATAGGTGTCGAGTGAGTAACGCCGCAGCAACCCGCTCGCGGCGGGGCGCACCATTTGGGCGAGATTCATGAGGTCGAGGCTTTCGTCAACCAGCAGTGCTGATGTGGCCGCGGCCATCACGGTGCCGGCACGAAACGGGTCAGCGAGCGTGCGGTTGACGGCGGTCTGCATCAGGAGCGCAGTGAACAGTCGCTGCCGTTTGCCGCGCCCGATATCGGAAGTGCCGTCGACACGCCAGGTGCCGTCAACTTTTTCTTCGAAGAACCGACTTCGTGCATACGCCAGCGACTTGACGCCATCGAGATTCTTGCAACCAACCGGGATGAAGAGCCCGACATTCTGGTCGCGGGTGGGGTATTCAACGCACACCGTCACACCTCCTACGGCGTCAACAATCTGCTTGAAGCCTTGAAAATCGATCTCGACGTAGTGGTGAATGGGAATACCGAGTGCACGATTGATCGTGCGCACCACGACCGAGGCACCCTCGCGATACGCCACGTTGATTCGCTCGGTGTTGTCTGAGTCGCCGATGTTGACCCACAAGTCGCGCGGTATCGACAACAACGAAATGATGTCAGTCGCCTTGTCAATGTTCACGACGATGAGAGTGTCGCTACGACGGCCCTGCACGTCACCTTCCCCACCGACATTGCCGAAGTCAGGGTCAGATGGGTCTGGTATTCCGCTGTCAGGTCCTATGAATGGATTAATAGCTCCATCAATAAGATCTCCAGATATAGGCTCTCTTAAAACTCTAGCGTATGTTATCAAGTCTGTACCCTTTCTTCTTCCAGAGTTGTCAGGAAAATG
>RGSV01000175.1 GCA_010025655.1 Acidimicrobiia bacterium | reverse complement strand
CGCCCACGGATCATATGAAGCACTCGCCAACGACCCGAATGTCGACATCGTCTATGTCGCCACGCCGAACTCGCGACACCGCAGCGACACCGAGATGTATTTGAGGGCCGGCAAACACGTGCTCTGCGAAAAACCGTTCGCCCTCAACCTCGCTGAAGCAAAGTCAATGGTGCGCACGGCGCGCGATTCCAAACGCTTCGTGATGGAAGCCATCTGGAGCCGCTTCCTCCCCGTCTACGCGTCTCTCGGCGAAGTACTGCAGTCACAGCCACTCGGCCGCATCACACGGGTGGAAGCCGATCTTGGTTTCGTGGCACCCACCGACGCTGGTCACCGACTCAATAATCCGGCATTGGGTGGTGGTTCGGTGCTCGATCTCGGCATCTACTGCCTGCACATCGCACGATTCGTGCTCGGTGGTCACGAGTCGGTGCACGCCGTCGGTGAACTTAACGACCAGGGTGTCGATATTGACGCGACATACACGCTCGGCTACGCGAACGGTGCCACTGCGGTGTTGCGGAGCTCGTTGAAGGTTGCCACTCCATGTGTCGCCACAATCACCGGCGAAAGCGGCACCATCACCGTCGAGCGACGCATGCACGTTTCACCCGGCTTCACAGTTGCGCTCAACGACCGAGCCGCCGTGTATCACCGCCATGATGAGAACGGTCAGGGGCTGCGACACCAAGTCTTCGAAGTGCATCGCTGTATCGAACAGGGTTTCATCGAAAGCCCGCGCCTCACCCACGCCGAGACACTCGCGTACGCCGAGACGATGGATGAGATTCGCCGCCAGTTGGGCGTTCGCTATGCGAGCGACCTCGCCACGACATGAGTTCTGGCGCACATTCGCGCCACGGAGTAGTCGCCAGCGCCGACGGTGTCGCCACCCAGGCGGGTGCCCACGTGTTGGCGCTCGGCGGTAACGCGGTTGATGCTGCCATCGCAACGAACGCTGCGATGGCCGTGGTCGCCCCACATCTCTGCGGTATGGGTGGTGATCTCTTCGCGCTCGTGCACACGAACGGCACGGTGCACGCACTTGACGCAGCAGGGCGAGCCGGTAGCGGCGTCGACTCCGCCCAACTACGCGACGAAGGCCACCGCGAGATGCCGTTTCACGGTGACCTGCGTTCGGTGACCGTGCCCGGTGCGGTCGCCGGGTGGATGGCGCTGCACGAACGTTTCGGCACCCTGCCGCTCAGCACGTTGCTTGCGCCGGCGATTCGTCTTGCCGAAGACGGTTTCCCTGCCTCGCCACTTTTGGTGGGTTCATTGCAGTTGATGCCGGCTGCCTACAAACCGAACTTCGCCGAACTCGCGAGCCAAGCACTCACTGCCGGCTCACCCATACGGCGCGAAGGTGTGGCCCGCACGCTGCGGGCGATTGCTACGGGTGGTGCTCGAGCGTTCTATTGCGGCGAGTTCGGCGACGGTCTTGTGCGTATGGGTGCGGGGCTCTACTCGGCGAGTGACATCGAGTCGGTGAGCGCCGAGTGGGTGGTGCCAATCAACTATGCGGCGTTCGGTCACGAGATCTGGTCGATTCCTGCTCCGTCTCAGGGATACCTCTATCTTGCAGCCCTCGGCGTGGTCGAGCAGTGCGATCTTCCCGAAGATCCGAATGATGCGCAGTGGGCGCACTTGTTGATTGAGGCAACCACGGCGGTCAGTCACGATCGCCCGACGGTCTTGCACGACCGCGCCGACTTGGCGGGGGTGATTCCTTCACTCGTTGCGCGCGCGACGATGGTCGACCCGTCACTTGCTTCCGCGCGACCAGTGTCGGCGAGCGACGGCGACACCACCTATCTCTGCACCACCGACCGCAACGGCATGGGCGTGTCACTCATCAACTCGAATGCCTCGGGTTTCGGTTCGCTCTTGGTCGAGCCGTCGACAGGCATCAACCTGCACAATCGCGGCATGGGTTTCTCGGTACAAAGTGGTCACCCCGCTGAAGTTTCGCCGGGTCGCAAGCCGCCACACACCTTGTGCCCCGCGGCGATCACACGCAATGATGGTTCGCTCTTCTCGGTGCTCGGCACGATGGGTGGTGACGCACAACCACAGATCATGTTGCAGATCATCACGCGAATGTTGCGCCACGGTCAGTCGCGCTTCCCGTGGGACACCGTCAATGCCGGTCGCTTCGCCCTGCGTGGCCCGAAGACGGGGTTCGATACGTGGACTGCTACGAGTGCGCCAGTGGTGAACGTTGAGGGTCACGCCCCCGATGCGTGGGCAGTTGGTCTTGCCGACCGAGGTCACGCCGTCGAACGGCGCGGTCGCTTCGACTCAGGCTTCGGCCACGCGCACGCCATCGTCATGCGCGATGACGGCACGATGGCTGGGGGTGCCGACTCTCGCAGCATCGTCGGCACATGCGCGGGGCTGTAGACGACGCGACACCTGCGCGCGAGTGGTGGCGCAACGCAGTGCAGGTGGTGCGAGTATCAGACCTACCCCTGCCTGCGAGACTGCGTGTTCAGCCGACCTTGTAGGTGAACGTTGCGGTAAACCGCTGGTGTGTTGCCGTTGCCTTGGCGACGAGCTGCACCACACATGTGCCTTTTTTGAGGAAACGAAGACTGGTCATCGAGGCGCCCCGCAAAACCGCGCATACTTTTGGCGTGTCGCTTGAGGCGCGCACCATCGACTTTTGATCTGTGACGAGCGCAGAATTCTTCAGACTTGCTACGCTGCCCGATCGCACCGCAGTGCCGTCCTTCGGGAGCCCAATGAGACGAGCCTTAATTGTCTGCGAGCCCAAGAAAATTAGCGGCACGATCGTGTCGAGCGCGGTGTCTTGCAAACCAAGGTGATCTCGATGCACAAAAATCGCACAGTCGATCATGCCGCACGACAGTGTTTCCTTTACGGTCTTACCGTCTGATTCATATATCACGATGGTCGTCTTCAGTGTCAACGTGATTTCACCGGCAGCATTCGCCGCACCTTGTCGAAGAAATGCTGGATTCGTGCTTGCCCACACCATCTCACTAGTGCGCTGCAGGCTTCCGTTGCATTTCAGGCCAGTGACGTCTCGCTGACCCACGGTTGGCTTGTAACACTGGCGAATGTAGACGCCTTGGCCCATCGGAATCCCGGCGAGTG
>RGSV01000174.1 GCA_010025655.1 Acidimicrobiia bacterium | reverse complement strand
CGAAGGCCGTCGGCGCAACTGAAACACCTGCGTCGGTGCAGGTGTCGGCGAGCGCGCGCAAGCCTGCCCAATGAGCGAAGCATTCAAGTGGGTCGCTCGAGAAGGCTCCGCCGCTGGCTCGCTCGACGTCGGTGACACGGTCACCTTGCGGGTGCACGAGAACCGCACGACCATCGACGACACCAAACTGCAGGTTCATGCCGTAGGAGAGCCTATTCTCAAAGGCGAGCGTGTCGCAGGTCGGCACGCCCTCGCAGATGGGGAGCAGGCAGTGAAGAGCCCAATCAAATTTGCCCACGTGGTACTGAAGACCACCCGGTACAGCGAGATGCTCGAATGGTGGCAGCTCGTACTCTCTGCCTCGGTGCGACATGGCAACGACTTCATTACGTTCCTTTCGTATGACGATGAGCACCATCGTCTTGCCATCGTGCGACTGCCACACCTGAAAGAACGCGATGACTCGCTGAGTGGTGTCGAGCACTTCGCATTCACGTTCGCCACGCTCGGAGACCTGTTTTCTAAGTATCAGCAATTGAAGGCTCGCGGCATCACTCCGTATTGGACGATCAACCATGGCATGAACTTCTCTGCCTACTACCGCGACCCCGACGGAAATCAGGTGGAACTACAAATCGACGCCATGTCGCCCCAGACGGCAGATGAGTTCATGAACTCGCCAGTGTTCGCGGCGAACCCGATCGGTGTCGATGTCGATTTTGATGCACTCATCGCCCGCTTTGAAGCCGGCGAGTCTGCGGAATCGATCGTGAGATATCCGGGCTACAGCCCGGTCGCCTAGCGACACATCGACGTGGTAGCCGAATGATGGTTGACGTCGCCATCGTCGGTGGTGGCCCGGTGGGTGTTTCGATGTCAATTGCATTGTCAACGCTCGGAGTCACCAACGTCATTCTTGAGCGTGAGACGGCCGCGTATCCGCTGCCGCGGGCGATCGTGATGGATGCTGAGATACATCGCTCGATGATTCGCCACGGTTTGGGTGATGAACTCGCTGCGTGTCTCTCGCCGATGAAGGCTGCCGACTTCGTTGATGCCGATGGGGTGCGGTTGATGGGCATTGAGCTCGCAGAGATTCGGCTCTTCGGTCTCCCGGTCGTGAGTCGCCACTATCAACCAGAGCTCGAGGCTGTTTTGCGTCACGCGGCGCAACAACGTGGGGCAGTGTTGCGCTTAGGCGTCGCTGTTACTTCTGTTGCCGAGCAGCACGATCGCGTGTGCATCGAGTGCGACGATGGCACGACAGTTGAGGCTTCGTGGTTGGTTGGCTGCGACGGAGCCTCGAGCACCGTGCGCAAGGCAATCGGTATCTCGTTGGAGGATCTCGGCTTCGATCAGGATTGGTTGGTAGTCGATCTCCTTGTTCCCGAGAAACACGACTCAGGGCTGCCCGATGTCACTCGCCAGGTGTGCGACCCGCGACGTCCGACCACGCTCGTCAGCGGCCACGGTGACTACTACCGTTTTGAGTTTCAACTGCAGCCCGATGAAATTCCTGCGGAGATGCGCAGCAACGAACGGGTGTGGCAATTGTTGTCGCAATGGATTGCACCTGACAAGGCCAAGATCGTGCGCACGGCGACGTATCGGTTCCACGCAGTCGTTGCTGATACCTTCCGTCGAGGTCGAACCTTCATTGCTGGTGATGCGGCACATCAGATGCCACCGTTCATGGGTCAGGGTCTCAACAGCGGCATGCGCGATGTCTTCAACTTGGCGTGGAAACTGGCGTACGTACAACGAGGTTGGGCGGAGAGTGGCCTGCTCGACACATATTCAAGCGAGCGCATACCGCATGCGTATGGCACCGTAGCCCAATCTGTCGAGACGGGTCGGCTCATCGACCAGCTGGCTGGGCGAACGAGTCATGGCGTGTCACCCGATGCCGGTTACGGGGGATCCCGCAAGTCGCTTGCGTTCACTTCCGGAGTCGTCATCGGCACCGGACCAGCCGTCGGCGAACCGTTTGCAGCGATGGAACTTCTGCCTGACGGCACGTTGGACTCATTCACTCTCGTGTCGCATGACTCGCTGCCAGACTTCTCCACAATGTTGCCGATCGCCAAAGTGCGTGCGCCAGCATCGACCATCCTCGCGGGTGAGGTGGTGGTGGTTCGACCTGACGGCTACGTAGCGGCAGTGTGCAGCACGAGTCGCGTAGCTGACGTCGTTGCCGAACTTGCTCGCTGTTGCCGAATGATTGAGCGCTAGATGCGCGGGTTACGTATGCGCGGCCAGGCGCCGATATCACTCAGCAACGCAACGGTGCTCGCCATCTGTTCAGGCGGCACGGGGTGGCTGATGAGATACCCCTGTGCTTTGGCGCAGCGCAATTCGCCCAGCGTGTGCAATTGATGAACGCTCTCGACGCCTTCCGCCACAGTGTCGAGCCCGAGCGAGTCGCACATCGCGATGATGGTGCGCACTAGCGCCCGCGCATCAGGTTTGTCGGCGACGCCGGCGACGAATGACCGGTCAATCTTCAGACGATGAATGGGGAAGCGTTGCAACAACGACAACGACGAATAGCCAGTGCCGAAATCGTCGATCGCGACTCGCACCCCGAGATCGCAGAGTTTGCTGAGGGCGGCCAGTGCCTGGTCGGGCTGTGAAATCATCACGTTTTCGGTGACCTCCAACCACAGTTGCCGAGCAGGAACGTGGGCGCGCGTGAGGGCTTCGCTCACCACGTTGACGAAATTTGGGTCGTTGAGTTGCCGTGGTGAGACGTTGACGGCCATCGTGGCGTCGCGCGGGCACCAGCCTGCAGAAATCCATTCGCTGAGATGCGTGAGTGCCTCAAGCAACGCCCACGCACCAATCGGCACGATGGTGCCGGTTTCTTCGGCGATGGGGATGAACTCGGCGGGCGAGACGGTCGAGCCGTCCTCGCGATCCCAGCGCATGAGCGCTTCAAAGCCGACCACTTCACCGAGTGAAACGTCGATGATTGGTTGATGCACGAGCCGCAGTTCACGGCGCTCGAGCGCACGATACAGCGCGGTCTCTACCGCAAGACGTTGTGTGACGCTCTCGAGCATCGACTCGTCAAAGATGGCCACGCAATTGCGACCACTCTCTTTGGCGCGATACATCGCGGTGTCGGC
>RGSV01000173.1 GCA_010025655.1 Acidimicrobiia bacterium | reverse complement strand
AACTGCCAAGTTGCAGCCCGCTATTCGCATCTCGCTGAAGAAAGACCGCAACGCCGCCATCGACGAAGCGACCGCCGCGACGGTCGCCGAGCTCGCAGGCAGCGCTGACGCGCCAGGCAAGTTCGCCGGCCAGGAGAAGCAGATCAAAGAAGCTGTTCGCTCGCTCACCAAGCAATTGGTGCGTCAGCGTGTAATCAGCGAGAACGTGCGCATCGACGGCCGTGGGCCGCGAGACCTGCGCCCGATCTCGGCTGAGGTTGGTTTGCTCAACACCGCGCACGGCACTGGCTTGTTCCAGCGCGGTGAAACGCAGGTGATGAACGTCGTCACGCTGGCCATGCCGCGCATGAACCAGATGATCGACTCGATCACGCCGACCACCGAGAAGCGCTACATGCACGACTACAACATGCCGCCGTGGGCCAACGGTGAAACGGGTCGCGTGGGTTCGCCCAAGCGCCGCGAAATCGGCCACGGTGCGCTCGCTGAGCGTGCAGTGTTCCCCGTGGTGCCGAACCAAGAGCAGTTCGCCTACACGCTGCGCCTCGTGTCAGAAGTGATGTCGTCGAATGGCTCAACGTCGATGGCTTCGGTGTGTGCATCGAGCCTCGCGTTGATGGACGCCGGCGTGCCGATCGTGGCACCCGTTGCGGGAATCGCGATGGGTCTCATCTTCGAAGATGGCAAGTACACCGCGCTCACCGACATTCTCGGTGCTGAAGACGCATTCGGCGACATGGACTTCAAGGTCGCCGGTACGTCTGACGCGGTCACTGCCTTGCAGCTTGACACCAAGATTGATGGAATCCCGAGCGACGTGCTCGCCGCTGCCTTGCAACAGGCGAAGGAAGCGCGACTCAAGATTCTCGATGTGATGACGGCGGCGATTGGTGCACCGCGTTCGACGGTCGCCGAGAGCGCACCGAAGATCGTGTCGTTCACCATTCCGCTCGACAAGGTCGGCGAGGTCATCGGCCCGAAGGGCAAGGTCATCAACACCATTCAGCAAGAGACTGGTGCCGACATCGCCGTCGACGACGATGGTGCCGTTGGCATCGTGACCATCGGTTCGCCCGATTCGTCGAAGGTGGAAGATGCAAAGACTCGCATCCTCAACATCGTCGACCCGCCGACGGCAGAACTCGGCGCCACCTACACCGGTCGCGTGGTGAACATCGCGCAGTTCGGCGCGTTCGTCAACATCCTCCCAGGTCGCGATGGCCTCGTGCACATCTCGAAGTTGGGCAACGGCCAGCGAGTTGCGCGCGTCGAAGACGTGTTGAACCTCGGTGACGAAGTCACCGTGCGTGTCGACGACATCGACGACCGCGGCAAGGTGAGCCTCTCGCTCATCGGCCCCGACGGCCAACCGATGGCCGGTAGTGGCGGTGGCGGCGGTGAGCGACGCGAACGCGGCGACCGCGATCGTGGTGACCGTGGTGGTCGCGACCGTCGTGATGACCGCGGTGGTCGTGGTGGACGAGATCGTGACCGAGGTGGTCGAGGTGGCCGTGACCGCCGCGACGATCGTGGCGGGCGTGATCGTCGTGACGATCGTGGTGGCCGTGATCGTGATGATCGCGGTGGCCGTGATCGCAACGATCGCAACGACGGTGGCGGCTCCGACGCCGTCTCGGTCAGTTTCGAAGACGACTTCAACGGCTGAGTTGGTGACGAGATTCGCGTGATTCGCGTCGGCGTCGTCGGTGCAGCAGGGCGCATGGGCGCCAATGTCTGTGCCGCTGTGGCCGCCGACCCGACACTCGAACTCGCCGCCGCAGTCGACACGAACTCTGGTGGCAGCACTGCCCAGGGCCTAAGAATCGAACGTGAGCTGAAGGCATTGGCCGACGCGAAAGTCGACGTAGCAGTCGACTTCACCGTCGCCGATGCGGCTCGCGTGACGTTGCCTTGGTTGGCGCTGCACGGAGTTCACGCGGTGGTCGGCACCACTGGCTTCACTGATGCCGACCTCGCAGCGTTCAAGCAGGAGTTCTCGCGCAGCAACTGCTTGATCGCACCCAACTTTGCAATCGGTGCTGTGCTGATGATGCGCTTTGCGGAAATCGCCGCACCGTTCTTTGACACCGCAGAGATCATCGAGATTCATCACGATGGCAAGGCCGACTCACCGTCAGGCACCGCGGTGTCGACGGCTAAACGCATGGCAGCAGCGAGCAACGACTGGGCGAAAGACCCCACGACGCACGAGGCCATCGCCGGCGCTCGTGGCGCCAAGGGTCCCGCCGACATTCGCATCCACGCGGTGCGCATGCGCGGCGCGGTCGCCAATCAAGAGGTGGTGCTCGGCACGCAGGGCCAGACGTTGACCATTCGTCACGACACGATCGACCGCGCCAGTTTCATGCCCGGCGTCGTGCTTGCCTGCAAGAAGATCGCCGATCGCCCAGGCCTCACGCTCGGGCTCGACGCGCTGCTCGGCATCTAGCGCTACTTCTTGTCGGCGAGCGCCTCGGCGGTCTTTTGGGCGAGCAGTTCGCGCTCGGCTTCGGTGAGTGGGCGAGTGGTGCGAACGTTCACCTCGACGCGGTCACCTTCGCCGGCTGCCTGAATCTCGTCGATGAAGAGCACCGTTGTGAGGCCCTTGGTGCCCGCCAAATCGCGCACCGTGGTTGACACCGCGCTGGCATCAGCCGAACCGACATTGAAGGCGAGTGACTCGCGCACGGGTTCTTGGCTCAGGTTGCGCACGGCATCGAGGCGTGAGTGCGGCACGTGGAATGTGCTGTTGCCGTCGCGTAGGCGAGTGGTGATGACACCGACATGTTCGACAGTGGCGCGCACTGGCTTTTCCCAACCGATGCCGGCCTCGATCTCGTCGCCGACCCCGTAACGATCTTCGAGCAAGATGGCGAGACCTGTGAGATAGTCGCTCACACGCTCTTTGCCGCCGATTGCCAGTGCTGCACCAAGAAAACCTGCGCTCGACAAGAAGAACGCAGCATCGAGTTCGAGCACGTTGAACACGGCAATCAGTGCAATGATCCACAACACGAAACTCGTCAGTTGGTGAAGCATGCCGGTGGCGGCCTCAATGCGCTGACGTCGACGAGTCTCGCTTCCCTCAAGTGTTTCTGCACCAACGCGACGCATCGTGTTCTTCCACCAGTTCTTGCCACGCCCTGGCTT
>RGSV01000172.1 GCA_010025655.1 Acidimicrobiia bacterium | reverse complement strand
TCGTCGGGGTCGCGCGCGAGGTTCGGCACTGCGGCCTCGACCGCCGGGCGCACGAACGCGGCGAAGGCGGCAATCAAACCTTGCGAGACGAACGCCAGCCAGATGTGCGTGGTGCCGATGAACAGCAGGCCGCAGGCGGCAATGGCCTGCAGTACCGAGACGACGATGAGCACTTGTCGACGGTCGTAACGATCGGCGACGGGGCCGCCGAGTGGCGAAGCGAGGAACGACGGAAGAGAAAACGCCACGAGCAAGAGCGACACCAGCAGTGCCGAGTCGGTCACGTCTTGCACCAGGCCAGCGAGGGCCACGAAGGTGAACCAGTCGCCCATGAACGACAAGTTCTGGGCGACAAAGAGCAAGCGCAGGTCGCGGTTGTCGCGCAGCACGTTGGGCTTGCGCATCGGCTGCGTCAGCGACCGGACAGTTTGCTGACGCGCGCGAGCACCACTTCGGCTTCGTGCACGATGCGCCGCACCAACTCGCCAGCGGGCACCAGTTCATTGATGGCGCCAACGCCTTGGCCGGCAGGGTAGAACTCGCGCGAGACATCGACTTCGGTTCCAGTCGGATACCCGAGGTGGTTCACGCCTGCTTGCATCGACGCCACTGCTTGCTGCGGAAACGGTTTTAGATCGGCGGGGTTTTTGTCGTAGTGGCGAGTCCAATCGTTGGCAACGACACGACAGGTCTTACCGGTGTAGGCGCGTGAGATGGTGGTGCCGTCTTCGCTCGTCGCGAGAAGCGAATCCTTGTAACCATTGACGGCGCGCGCCTCTGGTGTGGCGATAAAACGGGTACCAATCCAGACCCCGTCGGCGCCAAGCGCCAGTGCGGCTGCAAGCCCGCGACCGTCATATAAACCTCCAGCAGCGACAACGGGCACTTTGTCTCCGACCGCGTCGACGACTTGCGGCACGAGTGCCATTGTGGCGACGAGTCCTGTGTGACCACCTGCTTCGGTGCCTTGTGCGACGACGAAGTCACATCCGCTGGCAACTGCAGCAGTCGCATGCTTCACCTTGCCGCACATCGAGCCGACGAGAACGTTGTTTCTGTGCAAAAGATCGATCACTTCGCGCGGAACGCCGAGGCCGGCAACGAAGATCGAAGCACCACCTTCGATCACGGCCTTGATGCCCGAATCGACTTGATTCGGCAGGGCAGTGAGCAGGTCTACGCCGAAGGGTTTCTTGGTGCGTTCGCGCACCAGCCGCATCTCTTCAGGCAGTTCGTGTTCGCGCATGGTCGAAGCACCGAGTGTGCCGATGCCGCCAGCTTCGCTGACTGCGGCGACCAGTTCGTGATACGACACGCCCCCCATGCCCGCCAGCATCACTGGGTGGTCGATGCCGAGCATCTCGGTGAGGCGTGTGCGCATAGTGGTGAGGTTACTTGTCGTAGGCGCCGCGTGACGAGAGGTAACCACGATGCCAGCGCCGCGGCGTGAAGGCGCTGGCGCGCGGCTCGTCTTCGAACATCCACCGCACGAATTTTTGTTTTCGCCAAGCACCACCGTCGACAATGCGAAGTGCACCGCGAGCAAGGCGTTCGCTCGCGAGTGCCCGGCCAAGCACCATCGACATGCGATGGTCGGCAAAGAAGTTGCGCTGCATTGCGCGACGGTAGTAACTCGCTGGGTTCGGTGTGGCCGCCGCTTCGCCTGCCAACATGCCAGACAGCAGCGCCTGACCGATGCCTTCACCGGTCAACACGTCGGTAGCTCGTGCGGCGTCACCGACGAAGAGCACGCTGCCGCAGGCAAGTGCCGACTTCGTCACTTGCGCGGGAATCGGCCACGCCATGAACTTTTCTTCGATCACGGCACCTGCGCCGAGTGCATCGCGCACGTGTGGTCTTTCGAGAATCTCGCGCCACAACGCCTTTGACTCAGCCGTGCGCACCGCACCACCGCGAAGAATGCCGTAGCCAAGATTCGCCCGCCCACCGTGCAGCGGAAACGACCACGCGTAACCGGGCAACAACTCGGGTTCGAACCACACGAACAGGCGCTCAGCAGCCGGGCCAGTTACGTGGTGGGCATATTGGCGCGCGGCGTGCCATTCGCCGAGATATGCGTCATCGTCAGGCGCCACGGCCTTGCGCACTGGCGACCACATGCCGTCGGCGGCAATCACGGTGTGCGCGTCGAAGTTGCCATTGGTGGTGTCGATGCGCACACGGCCGGCTTGGGTCGCGGGCGTGTGCGTTGTGGCGGTGCTGTCAGTCGCGGCGTTCGGCGCGGCGGTCGATGAGGTCGGCGCGGCGTGCAGAAACTCTGTCGCCTCGCGCACATCAATCCCGAGCGATCGCGCATGTTGCACCAGTGCGTTGTCCAACTCAAAGCGTGTGGCGATGGCGGCGAATTGGCCTTCGGCGGGCAGTTGCAAGTCAATGGTGCGACCCGACGGCGAGCGCAGGGTGACGTCGCGACATGGGGTCCAACTCGGCACGCTGGCGGGCGGCAAGCCGAGTTGCTCGAGAAGTCGTAGCGCACCGGTGGTGAGCCCGTCACCGCAACATTTGTCGCGAGGGAAGCTGGCCTTGTCGATTACCACCACTCGCAACCCGGCGCGGTGGGCAGTGACTGCAGCAGCGATGCCGGCTGGCCCCGCCCCGACCACCAAAACATCGACCAGGTTTGTCACGCGCGGCAAAGGCTAGATTGCGTCAGCGTCAAACATCTGACGAGTGCATCGAAAAGGAGTCACAATCATGGCCAAGTTGTGTGAGGGAAGAGTCGCGGTCGTCACCGGCGCGGGTCGCGGTATCGGTCGCGAGCACGCGCTCAGCCTTGCGCGCCACGGCGCGCACGTCGTGGTCAACGACCTCGGCGGCGGAGTCGATGGCAGTGGCGGCGACGCGTCGCCCGCCAACCAAGTGGTGGCCGAGATTGAGGCGATGGGCGGCAAGGCAATTGCCAACGGCGACGACATCTCGACCTTTGATGGGGCAGAGCGACTGATCAAGATGGCAGTCGACACGTTCGGCGATCTGCACGCCGTGGTGAACAACGCCGGCATTCTGCGCGACCGCATGATGGCCAACATGAGCGAAGCCGAGTGGGATGCCGTCATCAAGGTGCACCTGAAGGGCACGTTTGCTCCGTCGCATTTCGCGGCTGCTTATTGGCGCGACCAGTCGAAGGCCAACAAGCCCGTTGATGGTCGCATCATCAACA
>RGSV01000171.1 GCA_010025655.1 Acidimicrobiia bacterium | reverse complement strand
TTTGCCCAAGCGCAAAAGACCCCCGGCAACCCCAGTGCAGTCGGCACCGGCGGAACACCATTCATTCCTTATCTCAAGAAGCATCGTGATGAGACGCGAAGTCAGTCGATTCGCTGACGCAACCGAGCGGGACGCTGAGACAGTCGAGCAGAGAACGTGAGTATCGACCCCGACAAACTGAAACTGTTCTCGTTCTTGCTGTTCAGCAAGTTGGAGGGGGCAGTGACGTCGGGCATGGTGCACCTCGGGGATCGCCTCGGGCTCTATCGCGCGCTCGCGGCGGCGCCGCGTGCACTCACCACCACTCAACTCGCTGCGGCAACCGGGCTACACGAACGCTGGGTACGCGAGTGGGCATACAACCAGGCTGCAGCCAAACTCATTTCATTCTCATCACTGCGCTCGAATCTGCCAACGATTGACGACGACACCTTTTATCTCACCCCCGAGCAACGGGCGGTGTTGGCAGACGAATCACACCCTGCGTTCGGCATGGGAATGTTCCACCGCCTTCCGCAGACTATGGAGTCACTGAAGCGTCTGCCTGAGACGTTTCGAACTGGTGTCGGCTACGACTACGACAGCCACGGACCCGAAGGCGCCGTCGGCATCGAACGCAGTTTCGAACCATGGAACCTCGCCAACTTGCTGCCGGTCGTTTTGCCAGCGATGCCTGAGCTTCCTGCGCGACTTACGACTGGCATTTCAGCGGCCGATGTCGGCTGCGGTGCTGGTGGCGCCGTGCTTCGCCTCGCTCGTGAGTTTCCAGCCAGTCGATTCGTTGGTTACGACATCTCGAAACATGCGCTCGCACGAGCACATGAGCGACTTGCTGAGACGGGGCTCGCCAATGCGAGATTCGCTGACCCGCGCACCGAACCACTACCAACCGATCACAGCTTGCACTTTGTGAGCACCTTCGACTGTATTCACGACATGACCCATCCGGCAGCCGTGATGCAAGCCATTCGCGCAGCATTGCACGATGACGGTGTGTGGTTGTTGGTCGACATAAAAGCACATGATGGTTTCGTGATGAATGCCGAAAAGAACCCGATGGCGTCGCTGATGTATGGCGTGAGTGTGATGTCGTGCCTATCGTCGGCGATGTCGACGCCCGACGGTGCCGGCCTCGGCACGCTCGGACTGTCCGCTGGCACCGCCGAGACGATGGCGAGGGCGGCTGGATTTACTCGCTTTGAACGACTTGCAGTCGAGCACTCGGTGAACGCGTTCTACGCCATTCGTCCGTAGCCATCGACGCGACGGGTCTCGGTTGCAGTAGCCGTACCCCTCTACTCCAGTCACCACGCCCCTACGGTTCGACGATCGCAAACCCCATCGAGAACGTGTCGAGATTGCCAAAGATGGTGATGAGCGCCGACGCGTCGCCTTCCAACATCACGTCACCTGCCTGTACAGCGTCGACAAAGGTGGTGTCTTGCAGAACGATGTCGAGAAACTTGCTACGAGCGAGTGTCACCGACACCACAGCATCTGATGCGTGCACTCCACGCGATGAATAGATAGTGCGATTTGAGACGCCGAGCACCCATCGCTCGTCGGGTGACCCGACCAAATCGGTGAAGGTCCAGTTGGTCGCCAGTGACACACCGCCCAGATTCTCTGAGATAGTGCGAACCGCGATGGTGTCAAACACCTGATCAACGGTCATCTCGCGCACCAAGCTGCGAGCTCGAACATTCGGGTTCGGGTTGGCGGGCGGGCCCTGGCGCAGTTCCATGGCCCCCATGAGATAGGCATTGCGGAAGGTCGCCGACTCGGCCTGGTAACCGAGCTGCTCAAGTGCACGCGCTTGCAGTGAGCGCGCAGCCGTGTTCGTTGGCTCGGCGAACACCAGATGGTTCACCAGTTCTGCCACCCAGCGGTAGTCGCCACGTTCAAAGGCGGCCTCAGCGTGACGCAGCAGTGCATCGGCGCCGCCCGCCAGATCTACATATCGTTTGCCAACTATGGCCGGTGGCAGCTTGTGCAGGTTGGCCGGGTTGCCGTCGTACCAACTGAGATACCGCTGATACACCGCCTTGGCGTTGTGCACGAGATCGCCATAGAAGCCGCGGGTGTGTTCATGCGCTTGAAACTCTGGTGGCAACGTCAGTTCTTCGGCAATTTCTAGTGCGGTATAGCCCTTGTTGGCTAGCCGCATCGTTTGGTCGTGCATCCACTTGTAGAGGTCGCGCTGCAAAACGAGGAACTCACGCAGGTCAGCATTTCCCCAGCGTGGCCAGTTATGTGAGGCAAAGAGCACCTCGGCATCAGTGCCGAAGAGCTGCAGGCTTTCGTTCAGATACTTCGACCAGTTGAGGGCGTTTCGCACGAGCGCGCCGCGAATCGGCACCAAGTTGTGCATGGTGTGCGAGCAGTTCTCTGCCATGCACAGTGCTTTCAGGTCAGGAAAATAGAAGTTCATCTCGGCTGGTGCTTCGGTCTCGGGTGTCAGTTGAAACACGACCCGCACACCGTCAACGAGCAACTCTTGCCCCGTGTGGGTGATGTCTTCGGTTGGCGCCAACAGCGTCGGTGGGCTGATCGGCACCGCCGTGCCAAGACCGCAGTCGACATGGCCGCGCGGCCCCGGCGGTAAGAGCGGCCCGAATTGATAGGTCGCGCGACGCGCCATCGCCGGCCCAGCAATCACGTTCTCACCAATCGTCTCGCGCATGAAATGCTCGGGGGCGATGATGCGGCAGCGGCCAGCGTCAACCTCTGCACGGTTGGTGACACCGAGAACTCCCCCGAAATGATCAGCGTGCGAGTGTGTGTAGATCACGGCGGTGACGCGCCGCTTTTCAACGTGTTGGTTGATCAACTGCAACGATGCACGAGCAGTGTGCTCGCTGGTGAGCGGATCAACGACAATCCAACCTTCGTCACCGCGAATGAACGTGATGTTCGAGATGTCATAGCCGCGCACCTGCCACACGCCCGTTGTTACTTCGAACAGCCCATGATGGGCGTTGAGCACGGCATGACGCCAGAGGTTGGGGTTTACCGTGTCGGGCGCGGCGTCTCCCTTGCGTAAGAAGTCATAGGCGCCGACGTCAAAGACCTTGCGACCGTCGGCGTTGACGATCGTCGACTCAGCGAGTGACGCCACATGGCCCCGCTGCACTCGCGCTAGGTCGCTCGGGTCGGGTACGCGTTCGCCGGCTGCCACATTTGCAGCAACCGTGTGTGGGGTTGCGGGCT
>RGSV01000018.1 GCA_010025655.1 Acidimicrobiia bacterium | reverse complement strand
AACAAGTACATCGTGCATTTCCCCGAGACGCGTGAAATTTGGTCGTATGGCTCGGGCTACGGCGGTAACGCGCTCTTGGGCAAGAAATGTTTCGCGCTGCGCATCGCCTCGGTGATGGCGCGCGACGATGGCTGGCTTGCCGAGCACATGTTGATCATGAAACTCACCAGCCCCGCGGGCGAAGTGAAGTACATCGCCGGGGCGTTCCCATCGGCGTGCGGCAAGACCAATCTGGCGATGCTCGTGCCGACCGTGAAGGGCTGGAAGGTCGAGACCATCGGCGACGACATCTGCTGGATGAAGTTCGGCGCAGACGGCCGGCTCTACGCCATCAACCCCGAAGCTGGCTTCTTCGGCGTGGCACCCAACACGGGTTGGAAGACGAACCCCAACGCGATGGCGACACTGCACGCCAACTGCCTCTTCACCAACACAGCACTCACCTCTGACGGCGACGTCTGGTGGGAAGGCATGAGCGACGAGCCACCCGCGCGTGCCACCGACTGGAAGAACAACGCCTGGACACCCGAGACCGACACGCCGGCTGCGCATCCGAACGCTCGCTTCACCGCACCGGCCTCGCAGTGCCCCGCGATTGCACCCGAGTGGCAAGACCCCAAGGGTGTGCCGATTTCGGCGATTCTCTTTGGTGGTCGCCGCCGCACCACCGTGCCGCTCGTAACCGAGTCATTCGACTGGAACCACGGTGTGTTTCTCGGCTCGATCATGGCGAGTGAAACCACCGCGGCAGCAGGTGGTGCACTCGGCAAGCTGCGCTTTGACCCGATGGCGATGCTTCCCTTCTGCGGCTACAACATGGGCGACTATTTCGCGCACTGGTTGCGCATCGGCAATCAGACCGACGCGAGCAAGCTGCCGAAGATTTTCTTCGTCAACTGGTTCCGTCGCGATGAGAGTGGCAAGTTCTTGTGGCCGGGTTTCGGCGAGAACTCGCGTGTGTTGAAGTGGGTGTTTGAGCGCGTCGACGGAAAGGCCGCGGCCCAGCGCACTGCGATTGGTCTCCTGCCGCCGGTGAGCGCCATCGATACCACCGCACTTGACGTGCCGGCCGCCGACCTAGAGCAGATTCTCTCAGTCGACGTTGCGGGCTGGACCGACGCCATCGAGCAGATCAAGCAGCACTACGCGTCGTTCGACGGCCACGTGCCAGGCGAACTGCAGGCGTCGCTCGCCACACTCGAACGCGAACTCGCCTAGCAACAGTCGCCGTTGGGCAGCGCGTCGCGTTGGCGCAGCGCGACTTAGCCCTGGCCGACGAGCATCGCGCGAATGCCAAGGCCCATGATGAAGAGGCCGCCAAAGCCATAGAGCAGGTACACCCTCGACTTCAGTTGCGCGCGATACGAGTAGATGATCGCGATCGCGATGATGCCGACGAAACCGTAGAAGGCGTGGAACTGCGGGAACATCTGGTTTTCCACATTCACCATCGCCACACCCAAGGCCACTTGCACGAACATCGTGAACTGTGCCAACACGGTGAACCACCACATCGCGCGCATGCGAAAGCTGGGCAACTTGTGTGCTGCCAGCGCCCACAGCCCCGCCATCGCATTACCGATGATGACCACCCAGGCAAAGCCGTTGTGCAATTCGGTCAATGTTGAAGAGAACACGACCGACATCACCCGATGAATCTACCGAATCAGCGTGTTGGCTTCGGCTCCGCCCTCGACCAGCACGAGCGAACCATCGGCACCAACCTCGAGCACCGTGACCGATGCGTTGTCGACGCTGCGAATCACCAGTCGGTCGTCGCCGATGGCCGCACCAATCAGCGCATGAGTTTCGCGGCAGTAGCCGCCGCCTGCTCGCGCCCGAGTTCGTCGAGCGGCGGGTCGATGGCAGTGTCCCAGCCGGCAGCCGCGCGACCATGACGTACGAGATACAAGAGCGGCACGGCGCTAGTCGAGCAGAGTCGTGCGACGCGACGGGGCCGGCGCGCCAACCTTGATGAACCACTCGGTGCCAAAGGCGCGCAGAAATGACTCGGCCGACATTTCGGTGGCAAACCCCGTGTCATTCGCCTGGCTCGCGTGTGCAGCGATGGCGCGGCGCTTGGCGTCAAGATGGCCCGACACGTCGATGTGATGGGTGATGCTCGACTCTGGCTCACCCATCGGGTTGCCGTCATCGGCAGGTTGGCGCGGGTCAAAGTCGTTGTCGCCGCCGTTGTTCTTCGACCACTCGAACGCCTCTGTGTAGAAGTCGCGGTTGAGGGTGACTTCGAACAGATCTTTGATGTTGCAGATTTCGGCGGCACGACGCGCCACCTTGTGCACATGGATGTGGTCAGGGTGCCCGTAGTTGCCGTGCCAGTCATAGCCGACGAGCACGAGTCGGTCGGCGGCGCGGCGTTCGTCTTCAATGATGCGCGCTAGTTGCGTTGCTGCTTCGTCGATCGACGACCGAATGAACGCGCCTTCGTCGTTGTTCTGTGGCCAGCCCGTCATGCCGCTGTCGACGTAACCGAGCCACTCGTGGCGCGCGACGCCGAGAATCGCGCAAGCATTCGCCAACTCTGCGCGACGACGTTCGAGTAGCTGCTCTGGTGTCGACGCATCAGCGGGTTTCTCACCATGACGACCATCGGTGGCGGTCACGAGCACGAGTCGATGGCCGGCCGCCGCGTATTTCGCGATCGTTCCGCCGCTAATCAAACATTCGTCGTCAGGGTGCGCGTGCAAGAAGATGATCGTCGCCACGAACCACCTACGACTGTTTCGCCGCGCCAGACGCAACGAGCGCGTCGATGCGGGCTGCATCAACGCCCCAGTCAGCCAGCACAGCGCGCGTGTGTTGCCCAGCATGGGCAGGTGGCTGCGGGGTTGCAGTCGACGATCGCGAATAGCGCGGTGCGGGCGCGGGCTGGGTGACGCCACCAATGTCGACGAACGTGCCACGGGCACGGTTGTGCGGGTGTTGCGCAGCCTCACTCATGCGCAAGACGGGCGCATAACACACGTCGCTGTGTTCCATGATCGCGTTCCACTCGGCACGAGTCTTGGTGAGAAACACAGCAGCCAGCTTTTCTTTGAGCATCGGCCACTTGGTGCGATCCATCTGGGCAGCAAGTTCACTGTCGCCCGCGAGACCCGTCTTTTCCAGCAACAACGCGTAGAACTGCGGCTCAATCGAACCAATCGACACCCACTCGCCGTCGGCACACTCGAACACGTCATAGAAGTGCGCACCAGTGTCGAGCAGGTTGGTGCCGCGCGCGTTCTCATCAAACATGCCGATGTTCTTGAACGCCCAGAACATGCTCATCAACACCGCCGAACCATCGACCATCGCCGCGTCAACGACTTGACCCTTGCCCGAACGCTGGGCTTCGAGCAGCGCGCACACCACGCCATAGGCGAGCAACATTCCCCCGCCACCAAAGTCGCCCACCATGTTGAGCGGTGGTGTCGGCGGTTCACCGGCGCGACCGAAATGCGCGAGTGCGCCGGCGAGCGCGATGTAGTTGATGTCGTGCCCGGCCGCGTTCGCGTATGGGCCCTCTTGGCCCCAGCCGGTCATGCGTCCGAACACCAACCGTGGGTTGCGCGCGAGGCATTCACTCGGGCCGACACCGAGACGCTCCATGACGCCAGGTCGAAAGCCTTCGATGATGGCATCAGCGCGCTCGACGAGTTGCAAGAGCGTGGCGGCACCATCGGGGTGTTTGAGGTCGAGTGCGACATTGCGGCGGCCGCGTAACAGCACATCCCAATGAGCGCCGCTAGTGCCTTCGCGCACCGCTTGTGTGCGCTCGACGCGCACGACCTCTGCCCCCATGTCGGCGAGCATCATCGCGGCGAATGGGCCGGGCCCGATGCCAGCGATCTCGACGATGCGATAACCGTCGAGCGGACCGGCCACGCTCGGCTACTTCTTGAAGATGAAGTTGGTGATCGTGTCGACGACTTTCGGCCACAACGGCTGTGGAATGTCATGACCCATGTCGTCGAGCATCACCAGCTGAGCGCCAGGGATGATTTCAGCAGTGCGCTGAGCAGCCACCGGTGAGATCAGCGTGTCGTCATTGCCGTGCAGCACCAACGTAGGCACGCGCAACGCGGCGAGTGCCTCGGTGCGACGACCGCTGGCGTAAATCGCCGCCATCTGGCGCGGCGAACCCTGTGGGTAGAACGAGCGATCAAAATCACGCGCGGCGTTCTTGCGTGAAAGGTCGTCGCTGCGGTGCTTCTTTGACTGAAACGCCTGGTACACGAGTGAGTGTTCGATGTACCCTGCGCGATCAGAAGGCGGAATCGACATCAGCGCCGTCATTGCCTCTGGTGTCGACTGCATGGTCTCGGGTTCGCCGGGCATCGACATCACCGAGATGAGCGATGCCGTGCGTGTCGGATGCTCAATGGCGAACACCTGCGCAATCATGCCGCCCATTGAGGCACCCATGATGTGTGCCTTGGCGATGCCGAGGTGGTCGAGCAAACCAAGTGCGTCAGCCGCCATGTCAGACAACGTGTACGGCACAGGCGGAAGTGGCTGCTCAGTAAGTGCTGCAGCAACCACTGCACCTGAGTCGACCTCGACACCATCAAGTTTGGTGGTGAGACCACAGTCGCGATTGTCGAAGCGAATCACGAAGAGCCCGCGATCGGCAAGCATCTGGGCGAACTCTGCATCCCACGCCACCATCTGCGCACCGAAGCCCATGATCAAGAGCAGCGCCGGGTCGGTTGGTTTGCCGAACGTGTCGTATTCGGCTTCGATCGGCAGGGTTTCCCACTTGTTTACAACGGTGCGTGGCATGCCTTCACGGTAGCGTTTCGCCGTGCCGCAGGTCGCACGCGCACCAGGTCGCGTCAATCTCATTGGTGACCACACCGACTACACGGGCGGTCTGGTGATGCCGATGGCGATTGACCGCGCCACCACTATTGAGTTTGAGCCAAGCAACGATGTTCGACTCACAAGCGGAGACTTCGCCGGCACGGTGCAGTTCGCGCTGCCAACGAGTGGTTCACTCGCATCATCCAACGGCTTTGCACCAGCGACGGTCACCCCGACCTGGGGCCGTTATGTCGCTGGTGTCGCAGCGGCGATGATCGAGCGCGGCTTCAGCCCGCGCGGGTTCGCGGGTCAGGTCTTGACAACGGTGCCGATTGGCGGTGGCCTTTCGTCAAGTGCGGCGCTTGAAGTGGCTGCCGCCTTGGCATTTGGTATCGAAGCCGACTCGGCCACCATCGCTGCGGTGTGCCGCCGCGCTGAGCATCTTGCAACCAGTGTTCCTTGCGGCATCATGGATCAACTCACGTCAGTGGCCGGCGTTCGCGACCATGCGTTAGTGATCGACTGTCACTCGCTCGACGTCACTGCTGTTGCGATGCCCGAGTCGGCGAGCGTCTGGGTAGTGCCGGTGTCTTCACGCACGCTCGATGGCAGCGAGTATCCCGCGCGCGTCGCGCAATGTGCGGCAGCCGAAGCCGAAGTTGGTCCGCTGCGTCTCGCCGACCTGGCGATGGTCGAACGAATCGGCGACCCAGTCATTCGTGCCCGCGCGCGACACGTGGTGAGCGAAAATCAGCGTGTGCGCGACTTTGCGACTGCGCTTTCGGCCGGCGATCTTCGCGAAGCGGGTCGCATTATGTATGAGGGGCACCGCAGTTTGCGCGACGACTTCGCCACATCTACCCCCAGCATGGACGACGCCGTCGAACAGTTGGGCAAGATTCGCGGGGTGCACGGAGTGCGAATGACAGGCGGAGGATTCGGTGGTTGTGTCGTCGTGCTTGCCGACGATGATGCCGACGTCTCGGCACCGCTCGCGGGCCGTCTGGCGGGCATGCGTGTGCGAGCCGCTGACGGCGCATCAGTGTCACCCCGCGTGTAGTTCGCCGCACAGCACGGCGAACGCCGCCACGATCGGCATCGCAACACACCGCTGTCGTAGCCTGCGAGCCGTGGTGAACGAGGCGCTGCTTGCCGACCTCGACGACGACCAGCGGCGTGCAGTCACCTGCCCACCGACTGCCACCATCGTGCATGCGGGTGCCGGGTCGGGCAAGACTCGCGTGCTCACTCATCGCATCGCCTGGCGCATTGCAGAGGGCACCGCCGACCCTTCACGCGTGCTCGCCATCACATTCACGCGAGAAGCCGCTGCCGAGATGCGGCGCCGCCTGCGCGCTCTCGGTGTGGTGCGCAACCATCGACCCGGCGATACCGACTCACCGACCATCGGCACGTTTCACGCAGTCGCCCTTGGCTTGCTGCGACGACGTGCCAGCGATACCTCGGCGACCATGCCCAACATCGTCGGCAACCGACTGTCACTCCTGCAAGAAGCCATCGGTGACAAGAGTGCGCTGCGCCAGCGACAACTCATGCTCGCCGAAATCGACTGGGCACATGCACGCATGATTCCGCCTGAGCGATACGCCTTCGAAGTGCAGCGCGCTCAGCGTTCGGTGTCACTTGATGCTGCGAGTGTCGCGGCCGCCTACTTGGCATACGAGCAACTCAAGCGTCGGCGTGGTCTCGTCGACCTCGACGACTTGCTCTCGCTCGCCACCCGCGCGATATACGATCGCTCAGATTTCGCCGCAGCAACACGGTTTCGGTTTCGACACCTCTTCGTTGACGAGGCGCAGGACATGAATCCACTGCAATATGCCTTCTTCGAAGCGCTGCGTGGCGATCGAGCAGATGTGTTCGTGGTCGGCGATCCACTGCAAGCCATCTATGGGTGGAACGGCGCCGACCCTGCACTGTTCACGAGTTTGCCTGATGCACTACCGAATCCGACCGTGCTCTCACTACCCAACAACTACCGCTGCTCACCCCAAGTGCTCTCGGTGGCAACCCACGTTGCACGCCATAACGGCACCGAGCCCGAGGTGCGCGCGCGACGCGCCAATGGTCTGCCAGCCGTGCTCATTGAGGCGGCCGACGAAGACGACGAATTGGCGCAGGCGTTCGACATTGTCGTGCGCCACGCAGACCGCAGTGCACACGGCTCGCGCGGTGCACGCGGCGAACACGCCTCGCGCGGCGCACCGTCATCACCCGTTGCGGTGTTGGCGCGCACCCACCAACAACTCGAACCGCTCGCTCGCTGGCTCGAACGCAGCGGGGTCGCCGTTGCGTCACGTCGCGTTGACGCCGCGCGCGCCACGGCCATCGACGAGGTCTCCGACTGCCGCGATCGGCACGACCTTGCTGTGTGGGCCGCCGACGTGCTCATCGAGTCAGAGAACGACGCGCAACGCGAAGTGGCAGGCCAAGTGCAAGAGTTCCTCCGCTCTGCCGCCGCCAGCACCGTCGATGGTCGCACCGCAGCGGCATGGCTGCGTGCTGCGCAACACACACCCGATACCAGTGGGGTCGAGCTGCTCACGTTTCACGGGGCCAAAGGGCGCGAGTTTTCAGTCGTCGTAATCATCGGCGCCGATCGCGGGCTTCTGCCCCACGCCAACGCCAGTAGCCCCGCTCAGCTTGCCGAAGAAGCACGGCTTGCCTACGTGGCGTGCACCAGAGCCGCCGACCATTTGTACATCGTGCGAGCTCGACGACGCCGCGGGCGTGCCGCCACGATTAGCCAGTTCTTTGCCGACCTGCCGTCTGACGTCGAGCGCGCCGACAGTCAAACTTCGTCGCGACCCACCGACCTACCGCGGCTTTCCACCCCGCGCGATGCCAGCGGGCTCGCCAACGACAACCTGCGACGTCGCCTGCGGCTCATGCGCGACGACATTGCGCGCATCAACTTTTGCCTCCCGGAAGTCGTGCTGAGCGATGCAGAGATTCGTCGCATCGTCGACGAACGGCCCGCCGACCTTGAGCATCTCGCCCGCATACTCGGGCCACTCACTGCCCAACGATTGGGTGCGTCGATCTTGCGCGAGACGGTGGCATTCGCATGACCGCACTCAGCGACACCCGCTTCGCTGTCGTCGACACCGAGACGACCGGGCTCTCCACCGACGACGACGTTGTGCTGCAACTCGGTGTTGTCGTGGTGCGGCACGACGGAAAGGTCGAGCATGAATTCGTGACGTATCTTCGCCGTCGCACCTGGGGCTTTGGCCATGTCGGTGCGTTTCACGTGCACGGCATCACCCGCCGACAATTGCGGCGCGGCATGAAGCCAACCGAGGCGCTCGAGATGCTCAACGTAATGATTGGCGACTGCATCTTCGTGGCGCACAATGCAAAGTTTGACCTTGGCTTTCTGCGCGCCGATTCAGCGCGACTCGGGGTGCCGCTCAAGGTAAATGGCCCGTTATGCACCCTGCTGCTATCACGCAAACTCGACCCACAGCGCACAATGTCTCACAAATTGCGCGATGTTGCTGCCCGCTACGGCAAGAGCACCGATCGACCGCACGATGCGCTCGCCGATGCACAACTCACCGCCGCAGTGTTACCCAACCTGCTCGCGGCGCACAACATCACCACACGCGAAGATCTCGCCGCGCACTTCGGCGTCTAGCGCGCCCTACTCGGTCGTGGCGTAACGCGCCCGCACCGACTTCGCCGTGCGAGCGGCAAGGTCGACCCACTTCGCCGGGGTCAGCACCTGCACATTGGTGCCCCCGCGCAGCAACACGCGAGCCAGCCAGTGTTCAGACGTCACTCGCAACACCACGTCAATTGAGCCGTCACGGTTCTTCGTGCGCGAGACAGTCGGATACTGCTCGGCAATCCACGTGGCATCGTCGCGCACACGCAGCGTCACCGACTCATATTGTTCACCGAACCAATCGGCCGAGGTGTCGTCAGTGATACGGCTCGCCACATCGACTCGATCGAATACTTTGCCGGTGCGCACCAACGAGTTGATGCGGTCGATGCGGAAGATTCGCGTGTCGCCAGACTTGTCGTCATCGGCCTGCACGTACCAATGACCCATGTCAGAGAACACTCGCAAGGGCCGAATGTTGCGAAACGACGACTCGTTGCGGTTCGGGTTGAAGTACTCGATTCGCACCTCGGCCATGTCTTCCAGGGCACTGCGCAACTCGGCGACCTGCGGTTCATCAGGTAGCTCAATCACCACTGGTTCTTCGTCGGTCGGCAAGAGGCGCTCGAGTTTCTCCACCGCACGTGCGAGGGTCGAACGCTTCGGTGCGCCAGGCAACTTCTGCGCGGCACGCACCATTGCGGTGAGGGCGAAGAGCTCGGCGGCGCTCAACCGCAGTGGCCTCGAGAACATGGTTGGCATCTCAGCAATCACCATGTCTTCGTCGACATATACATCGATGAGGGCATCGGGCGTATACGGCGGCACACCGCACACCGAAGCCATCTGAATATCGGCAATCAAGTCTTCTTCGCTCATGCGGAACTGGGCGGCCATCGTCGCGATCTTCACTCGTTTGCGAACCATGAGCCAGGGCAACATGATGAGCAACCCGGCAACGCGTTCAGATGCACTACGCGGCCCACGCCGTCGGGGAGCACGCGTGCTGGTCGCACGCTTGGCGGGTGTACGTGCCGCGGACTTGCGCGCCACGCCCTTGCCGGTCGCCTTACGCGCCGCCGCTTTGCGCACTGCGCCCTTGCGCTTCTTCGTCGCCATCACTTCACCTCGGCGAGTTCATCAAGCCACCCAGTCACGAGGTCGCACACTTCGGGTGGCGAGACGACGACCGCCTTGTCGATCATCGCAAACAACCACAAGCGAAACGCGTAGTGGTTGCTGCACGGCACCTCGAACTCGGCAGAACCATCGTCATGTTGGCGAACAATCGCAGCAGCGCCAAACTCGCGCGTGACGCCCCGCACCTCTGAAGCATCGACACGAACTACCGCTACCGAATGTTCGTAGTCGCCTGCCGCCATCATCTGGCGGTCGGTCGGCACCATCTTGGCGATGTCGAGACCTCTCGGCAACTTATATGAAGCAGCCTTACCGACCTTGATGGATCCTTCAATTCGGTCAACACGAAACACACGCTGGGCATCGCGCAGATGGTCAAAACCAATCAGATACCAAAACCCTTTACGTGCCAACATTCCGTAGGCATCGACACTGCGCTGTTCGCCCTTGTAGTCGAACGAGAGCGGCGCACGATCAGCGATCGCCCCCATGATCACCGCCAGGTGCGGATCAGAGAACGGGATTGTCACCTGCTGTGCGAGCTTCGGGTTGGCGCGTTCGGCGCCGAGCTTCCACAGTGCGGTTTCGCCTTCCTGCGCGCCGAGGTGCACGGTCGAGGCTGCGAGATGCAGCGCCATTAGCTCTTCTTCGGTGAATTCGGCATCCGACAACTCGTAACTGCGGCGATCGACTCGATAGGCGGTCTCGCCTGCTTGGTCACCGCCGAGTGTCTCGGTGAGGATCACGATCCCCATCTCGCGCAGCTCGGCCTTGTCGCGCTCAAATTGGGCACGCGCTGCTTCGTCTTTGTCGCTGTATTGACGCACGAGTTCGGCGCGAATCTGTTTCAACGTGATCGGCCGGGTGCGCTGGGCGAGCAACGCCAGCAGATTCAACATGCGCTCGGCTGCTGCGATCTTCTGGGCCACGGGGGAAACGAGTGTAGTCAGGCCTCGCGCCAGCGGCGATGCATCGCAACCAGTTGTGTGGTTGAGGCGTCATGGGTGGCGTTCGCGGTACCACCCGTAGAAAGCGCCGCGGCGATGTCGCCCGCGAGTCGCTTGCCAAGTTCGACTCCCCATTGGTCGAAACTGTTGAGGCCCCACATTGCGCCTTGCACGAAAGTGGAATGTTCATAGAGAGCCACAAGTGCTCCGACTGCACCCGGTGTGAGTTGGGCAAGGAGCAGTGTCGTGCTCGGTCTATTGCCTGGTGTGGCGCGATGGGTGCGCAGCTGTGCGTCGCCACCCACTTCGTCGGCGGTCACACCGAAGGCCAGGGCTTGTGATTGGGCAATCATGTTGGCGATGAGCGCGTCGTGATCGGCCGGTGATGTGCCCAGGGCACGACTGTGTGCGATGAAGTCGCACGGCACGACCTGATGACCCTGGTGGAGTGCCTGAAAGACCGCGTGCTGGGCGTTCGTGCCGACCGCGCCCCACACGATTGCACTGCTTGAGTCGAGCACTTCACCACGCTCATCGACCCACTTGCCATTGCTTTCCATCACCAGTTGTGCGAGATAGCCGGGCAACATCGCCAAGGCGCGCGAATACGGCAGCACTGCCGTCGTCGGGTGGCCGAGTACGGCGGTGTTCCACCAGGCAACCAAACCAAAGAGCAGTGCGACGTTCTCGCGGGCCGGTGCCGTGGCGAAGTGCAGGTCGACATCACGCATGCCGGCTCGCACCGCATCGAACACCGGGAGTCCAAAGGCCAGCGCCACCGACACTCCGACTGCCGAGGCGAGGGAATATCGCCCGCCGACGCTCTCCGGCATCGTCAACACCGTGCCGATCGGCAACCCACTTGATGCCACGCGCTCAGGCTGGGCGGTGACAGCAACGAGATGTAGTTTCACGTCACCGACGCCACCCTGACGTAGCCAGTCGGCTGCGCGTCGCGCGTTGGCCAGCGTCTCACTGGTTCCGAACGACTTCGAGCACACGACCACGAGGGTGTGTGCCGGGTCGAGCCCGTCGAGTGCGCGGTCGAGATCGAGCGGGTCGACGTTTGCAGCGAATCTCACCGTGCGCAGTGGCGACTGCATTGCGGAGATTGCGTCGTACGCCAGCGCGGGGCCGAGATCGCTGCCCCCGATGCCGAGGTTCACCACATGGGTGATGCTCGTCGGAACACCAGCGATGAAGTCGCGCAGTGCGCTTTCGCCCGCCTGCACTTCTGAGCGCAGCCGTGCCGGTGCGGTGCGGTCGTCGGTGGCGCGCATCGCCACGTGGGTGACCGCTCGGTTCTCGGTGCGATTGATTGGCTC
>RGSV01000170.1 GCA_010025655.1 Acidimicrobiia bacterium | reverse complement strand
ATTCCTTGATTTGTGAGATCAGTGCAGAACGATCCGCGCTGCGCTCCTGGCCAGCCTCAATGACTTCAATCTCGGTCTGAACATGATTGAGAATCGACTGGGCATGCCGCATTAGGGACGCCCCGCGCTGATAGGCCGCCAGTGCCTCGGCAATCGGAACATCGCCGTCACCCGCCGCGCAGAAGATGCCGTCGCGCGTCGCCTCAAGCAGTGTGATTTCGCCGGCGAGGAATCGCTTGGCGATTGACATCTTTGCATCTTTAATGTGCACGTGATCAACGAGCTCGAAGTGATCGCGAGCAAATTTCGCGGGATCCGTTCCACCAATCATGAGGTGACCGGTATCGAGAAGCCAACGCACCGAGGATCCTTCAACCACTCGCTTAACATCGTCGAATGTTTCGACGAGGGTATTGAGGTGTGGGTGTAGCACTTGCTTGATGCCGTATCCCGCGCAGATTTCATCAACTTCTTTGAAGCCGTCGAACATCGATTGCCATTGTTCGTTGGAGAGCGGAAATCGTTTGCCCCAGCCCTCGTCGACTACTACAGCAGTGATGAAGAAGCCTTTGCCTGTGGCGCCGAGCAGCGATGCCGAGAAGTGTGCGGCACGCCGCATGGCATCGCGTTGGGCGCGATCGTGCATGACTAGCGGCACGAAAGCACCAACAATTGGGAGACCGAATTCATCGGCCGCACCAGCAACCGACTCGGGAGTCGATCCGAGATAGCCAACGGGTCCCTGCTCGGTGCCCCGCAAACCAAGTCGCTTCATCTCGCCCAGCACCGTTCGCGAGTCAAGTTGGAATCCCCAGTCGGGAACCTCACACACACCCCAAGAGATTGGGTTTCCGACGAGTCGATTGACGATTGATGATGTGCTCATTGCAGGCTCCACTTCGTTTTTATGATTGCCGCGAGACAATCGCGCCAAGCAGACTAAACCATACGATGCCTTCAAGCACAAACGTTTACCGTCGCAGACTAGGCTTCGCGGCAATCATTGCATTCGCGTTGGCGGTGGCCGGCATCGTCTTGGCGATTAACTTCGCGATCACAGGCGCGCCACCAACGCGGGCGTCAACGGAGGCCGTGTTCCGCGTTGAAGGCCTTGGCTGTAAGCGAAAGCCAACACGAACGGTCGGCACTGTGGTTTCGGAACCGTTGAATTCCGCGGGACAGCTTTTGCTCACCGTGGCGCACGGCGTGGTCGGCCAAGAACGTGTTGTTGCACTAGATCGAGGTCGCCAAATCCCTTTGCAGATTGTGGCGGTCGATACCGAATGGGACCTCGCCGTGCTGCAGGCTTCTTCGCCCCTCCGTGCCGAAAACGGTTCGCCGATTAGTCCGGTGCCAGTGGCCGAGGGCCGAACGGGCCATGCAGCCTTCGTCGTCTTCGAGGAGATCTCCGCCACTCATGAGGTGCAGGTAGTTCGACCTGCGTATGTCAGTCGACGCTTGCGAATCACTACGGAAGATATCTACCTGGCCGACCTTCAAGACAGGGATGCTCGACCGGGTTTGGAAGTGCGTACTCCGACCTACGTGGGTGACTCGGGTGGACCGCTATTCAATTCCAACGGCGAGCTCATCGGTCTGGTGTGGGGAACCAGCCGAAAGACCGCCGGGCGCTCGTGGGCCACTCGCGTGCAGGCGGCAAACTCGTTGCTTGAGACGGCGCGAGTTTCGCGAGACGTCAACTCAGATGCGCCAGAGGATGCTCTGCGTCTTCTAGCCTGCGCGCCGTGACGCACCGCCAATCGCGAACTGCGTACTTCGCCATCTTTCTGGTAACCGGAACCACGTTCGGCGTAGTTGGACCATCGTTGCCGTTGCTCGCCGAGCAAATCGGTTCAACGGTGGCCGGAGTTGGCACCGTTCTGATGTTCTACGGCGGTGGTTACCTCACCGGAACGCGGCTGTTCGTGCGTGGATACGACCGCGGATGGGGAAACCGACTCATCGGGGTGGCAGGCCTACTTGCAGCGGCGAGTTTTGCCAGCATCTCACTCGGGCAGACGCTGACCGCATTGTGCGTGGCGTTCTTTTTCTTCGGTGCCGCTATCTCGACCTCAGACGTCGGCTGCAACACCATGATGATGTGGGAAAGAAAAGAGCAGTCTGGTCCGTCGATTGCCTTGATGCACGCAATGTTCGGAGTTGGCGCGATTGCCAGCCCGTTCATCGTCCGCGTTTCTGATTCACTTGCCGGCGACGCCGTTCTAGCGTATTTCTTTTGCGCCATCCTCGCGGCCAGTGCTGCGATGTTCGTGCTCACTCGACACTCTCCTGAAGACCCACACGTCGAAGTTCGGGAGCTTCATGGTGACATATCAATCAAGCAGATTGCCGTAATCGTCATGTATTTTTTTGCCTACGTCGCCGTCGAAGTTGCGTTCGCGACGTGGATTTACACCTACGGCACTCGAATCGGCATGCCGAAAATTCAAGCCGCACTACTCAACTCGTTGTTCTGGGTTGGATTCATGGTCGGACGATTCGCAACAGTGTGGTTGGCCAAGGCAAGTCGAAGCGCGCGGCCGGTGCAGATTGGGGCGATTGCAAACGTCTTCGCTTGTCTCGTGATGCTGACCAGGGTGGACGTCTTGTTGCTACCCGTCGTATTCGTTTACGGATTGGCGACCGCACCACAGTTTTCGTTGATGCTTGCGTTTATCGGCAGTCGAATTCCGCTTTCAGGCAAGATGACGTCGCGAATTGTCGGCTCGGCAGGTCTCAGCTCGACGGTGATGCCGTGGTTCGTTGGTCAGTTGCTCGAGCGCGTGAGTTTGTGGACGTATCCCGTTGCGCTCATTTGTTGTTCGGCCACCGTGCTTGTAATGGCGCAGATCATCGAAGCGAAGCTGCCGCGCCAACTCAACGCGAGCGTCTAGCCCGCCGCATTGCATCACGCAGATCGCGCATAGAAGAGGTTCGTACGACGCCGCTCTTCAGCCAGCGAATGTACTCATTGCTGCCGAACAATCGGTACTCGTCGGTTCGCACGTGCGAATGCTCGGGTTCGATTGTCTCGACCTCGCCTGGCGTGTTCGGGTGCAATGCGGCGAAGTACCACCCTGATTCTTCTCCGGATGCGACCGCAGAAAACATGCCTTCGTAGTGCCCCTTGGAAAGGGGGCGGCTGACCGGACGACCAAAGTCGGTCTCCAGCACCCGCTCGACGATTGGAATCTGCATTCGTCGAGCCTC
>RGSV01000169.1 GCA_010025655.1 Acidimicrobiia bacterium | reverse complement strand
CTCCGAGCGTGAGGTTGTAGCGCAGGCTCTCGGCAAAGAGAAACGCCTCTTGAAACACGAGACCCACTCGGCTGGTGCCAAGCCGCACCGTGCCGCTCTCTTGGTGACGACGTGACGACGCTCGTCGTGGCCTCACGGCCATCAACGATCGCGCTCGCCGATGAGGTGGTGTTCATGGTGGACGGCACCATCGCGGCAGCGGGCACGCACGACGAACTCGTGCGCGCCAACGACGCGTACCGCACCTTGATATCGGCGTTTGAGCACGACCGTCACGACGGCGAAGACAGAGGTCACCACTGATGTTGACCGACGACATCACTCAAGAAGTGCGCCGTCGCGGTGCCGTCGACACCATTCGTGCCGGCATCGCACAGGCACCAGCCTTGGGCAAGGGCTTGGGGCTCACGTTCGTGCTTGCACTTTTGGGTGCTGCGGGTCGTGTAACGATCCCGATTTCCATTCAGCAAGCGATCGACAAGGGTTTTGTTGCCGGCGAGGTGCGGCTCGATTTCATCCTGCGGCTCTGTGGTGTTGCGGCTGCCGTAGTGCTTCTGGCGGCGTGGTGCCAACGCACTGCGGTGTATCGCTTGGGCACAGCAGCTGAAGAGGGCCTCTACGGGTTGCGCGTGCGGCTCTTTGACCACATTCACCGCCTGAGCCTTGCCGATCAGAATGAAGAGCGCCGCGGCGCGCTCGTCGCCCGAGTCACGAGCGACATCGAAACGCTGACGATGTTTTTTGCCTGGGGTGGCCTGGCGTGGATGCTCGACCTGTCGCTCATGTTCGTGGTCGCGTGCGTGATGATCGCTTACGACTGGGTGCTCGCGGTGGTGGCGTTTGCAGTCGTGGCGCCGCTCATCATCGTGTTGCGGCTTGTGCAGCGCCGCTTGGTGCAGGCTTACGACCGTGTGCGCGAAGGCAACGCACAGATGCTGTCTGCCGTTAGTGAGACAGTTGCAGGTGTGGAGACGCTGCAGGCCTACGATGCCGTTGAGCCAGCTCTGCAACGTGTGCAGGCAACTACCAAGCGTCGGACGCGCGCATCGATTCGCGCCGGCTTCATCGGGGCTTTGCTGTTTCCGTCAGGTGAGGTATTCAGTGTGTTCACCGTGGTGGCGGTCGTGGGCATCGGTGTGTGGCGTGGCGATGCAGCGGGATTGACGGCGGGTTCGCTCGTCGGCTTCATGTTTCTCACCTATCGATTCTTAGAGCCGATTGCTGAATTCACCGAAGTGATTGACCAGACGCAGACGGCGGTGGCAGGTTTGCGTCGCGTGCTTGGCATTCTCGATACGCCGATTGGTCCGCCTCCTGCCACGAACCCGGTGGCGTTACCACCCGGTCGTCTCGGGGTGGCATTGCACGATGTGACGTTCGCTTATGCACCGCGCGATGACGAGCCCGCAACCAATGTGTTGACGTCGTTGACGCTCACGATTCCGCCGGGGCAGCACATCGCGCTCGTCGGTGAGTCAGGTGCAGGCAAGACGACCGTCGCTCGATTGGTGGCGCGACTGGCAGACCCGACGAAGGGGCGAATCACCATTGGGGCCGTCAACGTGAAGCACGTCGCCAACGATGATCTGCGCCGACGGCTGACGGTTGTGCCGCAAGAGCCGTTTTTGTTTGCCGACACCATCGCGTACAACCTGCGCTTCGCCGCACCTCAAGCGACCGACGTCGAGTTGCACGCCGCGGTGCGTTCACTCGAACTCGACGACTGGGTGGCGTCGCTGTCTGAAGGATTGCACACGCAAGTCGGACAGCGGGGCGCGGCACTCGCGGCCGGTGAGCGCCAGATGGTCGCTCTCTTGCGTGCGTCGTTGGTGAACCCTGACGTTCTCATTTTGGACGAAGCGACTTCATCGGTCGACGCACTCACTGAGGTGCGCATTGCTCGCGCGCTGCGCAAGTTGTCGGCGGGGCGAACAACGATCTCGATTGCCCATCGTCTGTCGACTGCGGCACGAGCAGACCGCGTGGTGTTGCTCGCCAACGGCCAGATTCTTGAAGACGGCTCGCACGAAGCGCTGATGGCCCATGGGGGAGAATACAAACGCATGTATGACGCCTGGCTGACCGCGACCCGAGCGTGAGTCGCTGTATGGCAGGTGGCGCACGACTTGTCGCGGTACTCGCTCTGGTTGCGGTGTCGGCGTGTGGTGGCGACAGCGTCGCAGACACCTGCGAGCAGGCGGGTCTACTCGAGAATGCTCGAGCGCGAGTAGAACGAGCTGTCACGACTCTCGAGCAAACGTCGCAACTTGAACTCGAAGAAGCCACGCTCGACATCGTTGATCGTCTTGCACTACTGCGTGAGGTTGCACCGCGTGACTTACGTTCGCCACTCGGCGTGCTGCTTGCGGCCTATGGTCAACTCACGGTCAGCCTCGGCAACATCGGCTGGAGTCCAACGCTGGCCGCCAACGATGCGGCAGTTCAGACGGCCCGTCGCGCATTCACCGACCAGTCGGCGCCCGGTTCGATTGGCCCCATGCGCCCCGGGTGCCAGGCCCACCACGAGGATGCGCGCCTTCGGATCTCCCCATCCGGACACCGGTCTTCCCCAATATTCCTCTTCTCGGTAGGCAGCTTCGGCTTTCTCGGCCGGACTGCCCTGCCAAATCGGGCTACGGATCTCTTCCAGCCATGGCTCAATCACTTCGCCACGGCGTTGTGCATCGAGGATTGGAGCCGCGGTTTGACGGGCGCGCAAGAGCGGCGAGACGTACACGTGGTCAAAGTGTTCGTTTTCGAGTCGATCAGCGAGCCGACGGGCTTGGCGGTGGCCGCGCGCAGTGAGTGGCGGGTTATCTTGACTGAGACCGTCGCGCACCCATTCAGGTTCGGCGTGACGAATGAGAGTGAGATGCACGCGCTGAGGCTAGTTGTCGGGTGTGGTCATTGGCGGTGTCGTCGTTGGCGGTGTTGTTACGCCGCACGATGCGAACACGCGTGGCACGAGTGCGTGGCCATCGATGCCGCCAGCAACGTCTCTCGCGCGACGTGCGGCGTGACGAGGCGGGCCTCGAGCGATGCTTGACGGGCAGCTCGTTCCGCCTCGTGCCGCGACGCGTCGGGTAGCCCAAAGGACTTGAGGCGTGCGGACACGCCCGCCCGCAAGCTCGCCTCGTAAACGTCGACGGGCATCCCAAGCCGCGCACTGCGCAAGGCTTCCGGAACCGCGACACGCGTCGTCGACGACTTCGGC
>RGSV01000168.1 GCA_010025655.1 Acidimicrobiia bacterium | reverse complement strand
GCTGTGGCGGGTGACCGTTCGGTGACGCGCTCGGCGCTCATTTCACAAAGGTGCTTGGAATCGATGCCGAGGCGCTGCAGTTCTGGCGAGCCCGCGCCTGTGCTCCAGCGAGTGATGATCTCGGTCGTGGCTTCGGGGTGAAACTGTGTTGCCACGAGCCGCCGACCGGTGAACGCCTGTGGACCAACGTCGTTGGTCGCAACGGTGGTGAAACCTTGCGGCACGGTGAACACGTCGTAGTGCCACTGCAACCACTCGCCCGCCAAGAGCTCGGGGTGTGCCGTGCTCGACACCTTGTGCCAGCCGACCTCGGGTGTGGTCGAACGCGAGACCGTGCCACCGAAGGCATGCGCAATGAGTTGTGCGCCGAAGCAGATAGCAAAGGTCGGAACTCCGCGTTGCATTGCGGTGCGCACCAGGTCGACTTCAGCAGCGACTTCTTTGGCATTGGATTCCCAATACACCGACCACTCTGAACCGAGTAGCAGGAGTACGTCGATGTTTGCCATTGGCTTCCACTCGCGCGGATACTCGCGTTCATTGCGCTCGAAGGAGAAACCATGCTCGGCAAGTCGCGCTCCGACAAGACCCGGGTCGGCGTCACCACGGTTGCCAACAACCAGCGCACGCATAGCGATACCGTAGTTGTTGCATGAGTCGTGGGCGTGCGACGGTCGAGATTGCGGTCGACGATGTTCGCGCGATCTCTGAGCGTGACAGGCGCATCGTCACGCACACCCCCGTGGCCCCGTCGGTGTATCTGAGTGACCGCTGCGGGGGCCAGGTCGTGCTCAAGGCCGAGAATTTGCAGCGCACCGGGTCGTTCAAGATTCGTGGTGCGTTGAACAAGCTGGCGAGCCTTGGCACAGAAGCGCGCAAGGGAGTGGTGGCGGGTAGCGCTGGTAACCACGCCCAAGCACTGGCGTTCGCCGCTCGACACTTCGGTGTGCCATGCGAGATTTATGTGCCGAGTGGCGCATCCCTCGCGAAGATGGCAGCGTGTCGCGGCTACGGCGCCATCGTGCACGAAGGTGGTGAGTCGCTTGACGTTGCCGTCGCGCACGCCAAAACGCGCGCTGCCGAGTCAGGCATGGTGTTCTGTCATCCGTATGACGACCCATTGGTGGTGGCAGGGCAGGCAACGCTCGGCATTGAGCTCATCGACGATATTCCCGATCTTGCGCAGGTGATCGTGCCGCTCGGTGGAGGCGGCTTGCTGAGCGGCGTCGCACTCACCGTGAAGCAGTCACGGCCGAACGTACGGGTGGTTGGCGTGCAAATTTCGTCGTGTGCACCCTATGTCTATGGCAAGGCACCGGCCGGCCCGGTACCCACCTTGGCCGACGGAATTGCCGTGAAAGTGCCCGGTGACGTGACTGCCCCGCTCATTGAACGTTGGGTCGACGACATCGTTGACGTCGACGAAGACAGTGTTGCCGACGCGATGATGCTGCTGTTGGAGCGTGCAAAGTTCTTTGTTGAAGGTGGTGGTGCGGTCGGGGTCTCCGCTCTACTCACGGGCAGAGTGAAGCCTGCCGATAGCGGCTCGACGTGCGTGGTGTTGTCTGGAGGCAACGCCGATCTCGGACTGTTGACCGGACTCGTGCGTCGTCACGAAACCAATCTCGGTCGCAGACTCATCGTGTTTGCACGTATCAGCGATCGCCCAGGTGGCCTTGCCAGACTTCTTGCCTTGTTTGCCCACGAAGGCGCGAACTTGATCGAAGTTGAACACGTGCGCGAAGGCGTCGACCTTCATGTGCGCGAAACCGGTGTGCAAGTAGTGCTTGAGGTGCGCGGTCGCGAGCATGTTGAGAGCATCATTGACGCGGCGAAAAAAGAGGGATACGAGATCAGCGAAGTGACAGGGCGTTGACACCACGAATTCTGCTGCCCGGCAAGTTGACGACGAATGCCACTGGGGTGCGTGGTGACAGCTATTCGAATGGTGTGCTGTACGCCCGGGCGGTAGCTCGCGCCGGTGGAGTCGTGACGACTGTTGCGCCATTTGTCGAGCATGTCGCAAAAGCAGCAGACCTCGTCGCAGCAAGCGATGGCGTGCTCATTCAGGGCGGTGGCGACATTGACCCGCAGCGTTACGGCGAGTCGCGACGCAGTGACACGGTGTATGGCATCGTGCCTGAGCACGATGACTTCGAGTTCGCCATCGTGGGCGAAGCGGTACGACAAAACAAACCGCTCTTGGCGATTTGCCGGGGCTTGCAAGTACTCAACGTGGCACTCGGTGGCACATTGCACCAAGACGTTGGCGACGTGCTCGTTGATCGCGAGAGTCACTGGAACACGTACCATCCGATCTCACTCGACGCGCCGTCGCGTGTTGCGCGAGCCATGAAGACAGAGGCACCGACACGGTCACACTCATTTCACCACCAAGCTCTGAATTCGATCGCCGCGGGCCTGCGTGTCGTCGGGCGGGCCCCTGACGGCATCGTCGAAGCCGTGGAACATGATTCATGCCGTTGGATTGTCGGCGTGCAGTGGCACCCCGAAGATGATGCGGCGAGCGACAGCGAGCAGCAGGGATTGTTTGACGGTTTCGTCGCTGCGTGTCGCTAGCGCACGCGAAATCACGGCACTACGGATGGACCGCTTCATCTAGCATCAGCAGAGTATCATGATTCCCGTTAGTCGCCCATTTGTCACATCTCACGACGTTGAGGCAGTCGCAGGCATCTTGCGTGATGGTTTTGTATCAGGCGATGCCCCCATCGTTGGTGAGTTCGAAAGAGCTTTCGCCCACGCAGTGCAGCGTAAACACGGCATCGCGGTAGCCAACGGAAGCGTTGCCCTCGACCTAGCGCTCCACGCACTCGACTTAAGAGAAGGTGACGAGGTTGTCATTCCGAGCTTCACGATCGCGTCATGTCTCTTTGCTGTGTTGCGAACGAAAGCCAAGCCTGTCTTTGCTGATGTCGACCCCGTGACCTGGAACCTCTCCATTGACACCCTACGCCCCGTCGTAACTTCGCGGACTCGTGCGCTGATAGCAGTTCATATCTATGGACTTCCGATTGATCTCAACCCAGTACTTGAGCTCTGTCGTGACCGCGACATCACGATTATTGAAGATGCTGCCGAGTCGCACACCGTCACCTATAACGGTGCAGTGTGCGGCTCATTCGGACTGGCTTCGACATTCAGTTTCTATGCGAACAAGGCAATCACCTGTGGTGAAGGCGGAATGATTGTCACCGA
>RGSV01000167.1 GCA_010025655.1 Acidimicrobiia bacterium | reverse complement strand
GACTCGACCATCGCGTCGGCGGTGAGCCCGCCATACTTTTCGTAGAGCGACGGGTCGAGCGAGCCACCGTTGACCCCAATGCGAATCGGCACTTTGCGATCACGGGCTTCGCTTGCCACCAACTTGATGTGTTCGGGCTTACGAATGTTGCCGGGGTTGAGGCGCAACCCCTGCACGCCGGCCTCAAGTGCCGCCAAAGCCATCTTGTATTGGTGGTGAATGTCAGCGATGATCGGCACCGGTGAGCGCGGCACGATTTGTGCCAGACCTTCGGCAGCTTCAATCTCATTGCAGGTGCAGCGAACGATGTCGCAGCCAGCCGCAGCAAGTGCATAGATCTGCTGCAAGGTTCCTTCTACGTCGGCGGTCTTGGTGATGGTCATCGACTGCACGCTGATGGGCGCGTCACCGCCGACCGCGACTTTGCCGACGTGAATCTGGCGGGTCCTCTTGCGCGGAAATGCGACGGGGGTGGTCATGGGTTCAGCCGAGCGGTTGTGTGATGTCGAGATACAAGCCTGCCACGAGCAGCATCACCAACAACACCACGACCGCCGTTGCGACGGGCGCCAGTTTGCGCACATCGGCGTGATAACGCCGACCACCAGTCGAGCGAATTCGTTCGTAGATCGCCACCGACGCATGACCGCCATCAAGTGGCAGCACGGGGAACATGTTGAACACCCCCACGAAAACGTTGACCAACGCCAACAACACGAGCACGCCCTTCCACCCTTCTTCGCGACCGATATCGCCACCGATCTGGCTGGCGCCAACGACGGTGCTCGGTCGTGTGAGTGGATCAGCTCGCTCGCTTGTCAGGTTGCTGGCGACATTCACGGGGTTTAGCACGACGAAGACCCCGCGCACCGAATCGACCGCGGCACCGCCAATGTCACGTACCGCGTGCACCACCGCTGAACCCAAGCCGAGTTGCACGTAGTCGCGCGACGAGGTGGCGACGCCAAAGAATGCCGGTGCGTTTTCGACGGGTTCACCGCCGGGAAACGTGGTGAGCGTGGCATCGAGCATGAGCTCGGCATCACCGCGGCGAACGACGACGGTCACCTCGTCACCTGGTTGGCGTGATCGCACCGCGTCGACAAACTCGCGAGTCGACGACACCTGCGTGCCACCGAACGACACGATCTGATCGTCTGCCCGAACTCCGACGGCTTCGGCGGCACTGGCCGGATACGGGTCGTCGAGTACGACCACTCGCCCGGTCTCACCCCAGCGGCCGGCAGTGACGAACACGCCGACGAACAACACCAGGGCGATGATCATGTGCATGAGCGAGCCCGCCGAGATGACGAGCAGCCGTTTCGGAAACGACTTTGAGCGATAGGTGCGACTTTCGTCGACGACTTCGGTGTCGTCAATGTTGTTCATGCCGACGATACGCACGAAGGCCCCGATTGGCAGAGCACGCCAGCCGTATTCGACCTCGCCACGTCGCCACGAGAACAATCGGGGTCCAAACCCCATGAAGAACTGGGTCACCTGCATGCCGGTGGCGCGTGCCGTGACGAAGTGACCCACCTCGTGCAAGAACACCGAGGCGATGAGCCCGAGCACGAAGACGAAGGTCCAGACGTTGTTTGATGCGAGCCAGGCGAGCAGCCCAACGATCACCGCGATGCCGAGCAGAGAGAGCGGAAGCGGAACTCGATCTTCTTTGAGTGGGGTGTGTTCGGAAATCACGCGCCCACGGTACCCGCGGGCTGTGGAGAGTTTGCGACGATGTCGCGTGCAATGCGTCGCGCCAAGGCGTCGGCAGCGAGTACATCACTAACGCTTCGCAGAGTGGCACCGTCGTGTTGCTGCAAGGTGGCATCGTTCACTTCGGCGATGCGCGACCAGCCGATGCGACCAGTCAGAAATGCTTCGACGGCGACCTCGTTGGCGGCGCTCAGCCAAGCAGGAGCCGAGCCTCCGGTACGACCGGCCGCGTAGGCGAGGTCGAGGCAGCGAAACGTCACACGATCGGGTGCTTCGAAGTCGAGTCGCTTGAGGGCCGCCCAATCGATTGCGCCGAATTGCACATCGAATCGCTCAGGCCAGGCCAACGCGTATGCGATTGGCAGACGCATGTCGGGCAGCGACAACTGCGCGATCGTTGCACCGTCGGTGAAGGTGACCATTGAGTGGATGATCGACTGCGGGTGCACCACCACCTCGATGCGGTCGTAGCCAACACCAAACAGCTCGTGTGCTTCGATCACTTCGAGACCCTTGTTCATGAGTGTCGATGAATCAACGGTGATCTTCGGGCCCATCGACCATGTCGGATGCTTGAGTGCAGCCGCTACATCTACCGACGCCAACTGGGCGGCCGTCTGACCCCGGAAGGGACCGCCACTTGCCGTGAGTTGCAGATGCGCCACTTCGCGAGTGTCACCGCCAGCCCGCAGACATTGATGCACTGCACAGTGCTCACTATCCACGGGAATGATCTCGGCACCTGCGATTTCACGCAGTGGTTGAACTACCGGCCCAGCAGCAATGAGACTCTCTTTGTTGGCCAGCGCCAGTCGCTTGCCCGCCCGCAAGGTCGCAATCGTGACGGGGAGACCAGCGAACCCGACGACGGCATTGACGACAACCTCGGCTTCACCGACGATGTCGGCGACATCGCGCACGAAACTCGTGTGCGGAAACTCTGCGGCAAGTCGCAGGCGAACGGCATCATCGACCACTGCCACCACTCGCGGCCGGTGTTGCTGAATCTGCGTGCGCAAGACCGTTTCATTTGACGCCGCCGCCAGCGCGACGACTTCGAAGCGACCGTGTGATGCGGCGACGACATCGAGCGTCTGGGTGCCGATCGAACCGGTGCTGCCCGCGAGGGCAACTTTGAGGGTCACGCCGCTCGGGTCAGCTCGACCAGGGGGCGAGCGTCACCGCGAGGAAATACACCGCTGGCAGCGACATGAGCACACCGTCGAATCGATCGAGGACTCCCCCATGGCCCTTCAGCACCGTGCCGAAATCCTTGATGCCAAGCGCTCGCTTGACCACCGACTCGAGGAGATCACCGATCGGGGCGAAGATTGAAATGACGACGGCGAGCAACAGCCATTCGGTGAGGGAATTCCAGGTTTCGCTCTGCAAGCCGATGACCACGACCACGGGAACATTGCCAATGGCGTTCATCAAATCGTCAATCACCGCGACGAACTCACGACGCTTGACGAGTATCGCAACATCATTAGAACCA
>RGSV01000166.1 GCA_010025655.1 Acidimicrobiia bacterium | reverse complement strand
CGCAGCATCTGAGCTGGCATGAGGAAACCGGCTGCTCCACCCGCCAGTGATGCTGCGGCGACGCTCAGAGCATCGAGAATCGGCGACAACGCGATTGCCGTGCCGATTGCACCAATGAGCACACCGACGAGTTGTCGTACGACGAGGTCGGTGGGTGTCCAGTCGACGATGGCAAGATCGGCGGCATGTCGACGCCCGACGTTGTCATCAGCACTGCGGCGCACGTTGGCCAGAAGTGTTTTGACGAACTGCCGCACGCGACGACCAGTGTCAGGAGCAACGACGACGCATCCGCCGACACCGACGAGGGCACCGAGCACCGTACCGAGCACGATCATGACGCACCTCGCCGCATGCCACCGACTCGCCGACCAACGAATCGCTCGGGCACCACCAATGCCGCCAGGCGCTGCATCGACAACAGGGCACCGGCGAAGGTGAGGATGACGAGCGACAACACAAGTTGGCCCTGCGCAGTTTGGTACGGCTCGAGATAACGCGGACTGAAGACGGCAAGACCGCCGACGAAGACGACGATGACCCCGGCAATGATGCGCACCGAGCTGCGCGTGCGCGCCCGACCAACCCACACACGCACGTGCATGCGGGCCTCGTCGCGCGCACAGGTCGAGAGGTGGCCGAGCAACACGCCGAGTTCTCGCACTTGGCGAGTTGCCGCCGTCGACAGCGCAGAGACGATGAAATCGGCGGTCGGGTGGTTCACGTCGTCAGCGAAACGGTCGAGGGCCTGGGCGAGCGGCGTGTACGACATCGTTGCAACGAGTCGTTCGAGTGGTTGGCGCAAGACGGCTGGTGCGTGGGGCGTCGTGGCGATGATCGTTTGTTCGAGTCCGTTGCTGCCAGCGAGCATGTCGCGCAACTGATCGGTCCAGATAGCGAGTGCCTCGACGACGACTTGCTCGTCGCGACGGCGGCGCTGTCGCGCGGCAGCACTCGCTGAACCCGCAACGATGCCGATGATTGCTGCCGAAATTGTCCAGCCGGTGACGAACCAGGTCACCACTGCGACTACGAACCCAAGCAGGAGATGCACGGGAGACGTAGCTCGGCGTTGTGCCGCGCCGAACCGCAGTTTTACCGTGCCACGTTGCGCGGCGAGCACGATGAAGATGCCAAAGCCCATGACGGCGCCAGCGCCGAGGGCAACGAGTGAGCCGTTCATCGCACGAGCGCGACACGCTCGGGTCGTTGGTAGCCGTGTTCGCGCAGCAACGCCTCGGTCGTCGCACGCAACGGGAAGAGCCACTCATAGCGACCGTCTGACCCGCGCGTGACCACTTCGTTTGATACCACTTGCACGCCGTCGGTGTCGACCACTTCGCGAATCGATGCGACAGAGCGACGGCCATCAAGATTTTCAATGAAGACCACGAAGTGCACTGCGCTAGCGACGAGCACGTTCACCGTCTCGACAGGTAGACCCGTCGACGCCATCGACACATATGCCGCAAGTTTCGGAAACACCGAGCGAGCCCCGTCGGCGTGCATCGTGCACATGGAGCCGTTGTTGCCCTGACTCATCGCCATGAGCATCGGGAACGCCTCGGCACCACGCACTTCGCCAACGATGACGCGATCAGGATCCATGCGCAACGCCATGCGCGTGAGATCAGCCAGCGTTATTTCTCCCTCACCCTCGATGTTGGCTCCGCGGCTTTGCAGCGCGTCGTAGTCGGGGTGTCGTTCAGCAAAGTGTTCGAGGCCAAGTTCGTAGGCATCTTCGATGGTGACGATGCGCTCAGTGGCGGGCACTTCGTTGAGCAGGGCCCGCAATAGCGTGGTTTTGCCCGACCCGGTGCCACCGGCAATCACCACGTTGCGCTTGGCGCGCACTATCGCAGCGAGCAGCGACTGCACACCGTGGTCGAACACCTCACGCGTACGCAGTTCGTCAAGCGATGACAGCTCGAAGCGGTGACGGCGGATGATGAGGCTCGGTCTCGTCGAAACCTCCATCACCGCAAAGAGCCGAGAACCGTCAGGGAGCTGCATGTTGAGTTCCGGGGTTCCGGCATCGAAGCGTTTCTCGGTGCGACTGAATCGCGTCGCACAACGACGAATCAACTCGATGAGTTCTTCGTCTGACTCGACGATTGGTGTGCGTCGTTCACGGGTGCCGTCACGCAACTTCACCCACACCGAGTCGGCGCCGCGTACGTGAATGTCACTCACATCAGGGTCGTTGAGCAGCGTCTCGAGACGACCAAGACCCAAAACCAAGGCGATTACTTCTTCCACCAGTGACTCTTCGTCGAGCGGCGGCCAGGTATCACTCGGTGCGAGAGCCAGAGCGCGCGCCACCTCAGCCCGCGCGGTTTCGCGAGCCAGCAGCTGTTCTGACCCGCTCGCATCGCTGAAGCCATCGCTGCGGGTGAGACGCTCGTCGGCCAATACTTCACCGACACGATCGGCAATGTTGCGAACGAAACTGCTGTTAGACATCATCGGTCTGACTGCACTTTCATCAGGCTGATGCGATCAGCGCGCGCGAGATCGAGAGCCATCGTCGCCGGCGCGCGCAGGGTGACGCGCAGTTCATCGCCAAACTCACCCGTCATGCCGACATCGAACACTTCGACTGTGGCTGGCAGCACTTCGGGCAGTGGTGCGTCGGTGCCGCTGTTCGGAAACGAAATCACTGCACGCACAAGGTCACCGGATGCGAGCCCTGCGGGCACGAAGCCAGGGTCAAGTGCGACCGGAATCAACGCCTCGTCGGCGCCGAGCACCGACAGCTCAGCCAATGCATACGGTGCAATCGGCGCACCTTCGGGTACGTCGGCGAGCAATCGTCGACCGAGAGCGTTGCTGGCATCGCTGGCCCGAATCACCGCGGTGCTCGGCACGTGTCCGACATCGAGGGCGACGAGGTCGTCACGCATCAAGATGGTGCCACGCGGCAGGTTGCGTGCTGCGCCGACGACCGTGAACTTGTCACTCGAGCGCTCAAAGAGCGTGAACCCGGCGAGTGCGCCACCCACGATGAGCACGAGCCCCACGAGCAATTCAGGCGAAAGCCGGCGACGAGGCGTGCTCGTTTGGTCATCAGTGTCGGGTTCGTCGCGCAGACGCGCGCGCACCACATTGTCGGACATCCGTTCCGCCACGGTTGCCTTCCTTCGTTGAGTAGGTCGTTCGATCGCAGCAAGCTGCTCACGAACTATGTGTGAGGCAATTGAGTGAAACGGACGGCACCTCTCTCGTGCCAAACCGAGCGC
>RGSV01000165.1 GCA_010025655.1 Acidimicrobiia bacterium | reverse complement strand
AATTCATGCCGTAGATGCCCGCCACCATCGTCGGCACGGCGGCCAGGCCGATCCACGCAGAGATTCGTCGCATGTCGGCGTTCTGTTGCACCTGGGCGATGTTGAGGCAGGCCGAGAGTGCTGCGTCGATGAGTTCGTTCATCCGTTCGATGTCGTCGACGGCGCGGCGCAGGTGGTCGTAGACGTCTTTCAGTTTCGGGGCGAATGATTTCGGCACGCCGGGCAGGTCGCCTTCCATCAGCGTGAGCAGGGCGTCAATGAGCGGAACAGCAGCGCGTCGGCATTCGAGCACTTCTCTCTTCATCATGTAGGCGCGGTTGGTCGGCAGATTGCGGTCGTCGCCGAATGCTTCGTCTTCCAATTCGATGAGGTCGCGCTGCAACGCTTCGACGGTGTGCAGGTATTCGTCGACCAAACGGTCGAGAAACTCGTGCAGCACCACCGCCGGCCCGAGCGCGATGCGCTCGGGCGAAGATTCGAGATGACTGCGCACGTCGCGCAGCGGTAGCACCGTGCCGTGACGCACCGTGAACACGTAGTGGCGCGCGAAGATGAGGGTCACGTCACCAACGTCGATGCGTCGGCGCTCGGGGTTGTAGGCGATCGTCTTCACGAGCAGGCTCGTGTGGTCGTCGTAGCGATCGAGCTTGGCGCGTTGGGTGTGCGAGAGAGCGTCTTCGATCGCGAGTGGATTGATTCCCAATCGCTTGGCGTGGGGCAGTAATTCGTCTTCAGTCGGGTCGACGAATCCGACCCACTCGAACATGTCGGTCTGCAGCGGCAGATCGTCGCCGGGGTGGCGCCGGTCATTGTTGGCATCGAGGCGACCAGACGTGCCGTTGTGAGTTGACCGTAGGTCAAGGGTTCCTGAAACGCGATGCCCGGCTCGGTAAACGGCGTCTTCAACGAGCACGTTGGCAGAGTACCAGTGGCGCACCAGAAGCAGTGGGCTGACGAGACCAGCGCTCTCGAGCGCAGCACCATCATCGCGTGCGAGGTGTACGCCGCACCACCGCCACGTGAACTGACGGCGAACCTTACGCCGAACCCCTGTACGAGACCCGCGGTGGTGGTTAGGTTCGCGGCTATGACGACGACCGCCTCCACCCCCGCAGCCCAACACCACGCAGATGGCCACAGTGGTCATTCGGCATTCGAAGACGTCAACAGGTTCGTGCGCCGAGCGGCCAAGACTCTCGAGATCTCCGACGATGTGGTGTCGGCAATCGTGGCGTGCGAACGCGAGGTGGTCGTGTCGCTGCCGTTGCGACGCGACGATGGCCGAATCGACGTGCTCACTGGCTATCGCGTGCAACACTCGCAGGCGCGCGGCCCGCGAAAAGGGGGAATTCGGTTTCACGAGACGGTCGATCTAGACGACGTTCGCGCACTCGCCAGCCTGATGACATGGAAGACCGCACTCATCGACGTGCCATTCGGTGGCGCAAAAGGTGGCGTCGCTGTTGACCCGCGTCAGTTGTCTGAGCGCGAACACGAAGAACTCATTCGTCGCTGGACCCGCACGATGGTGCACGTGCTCGGGCCGCATCGCGACATTCCGGCTCCAGACATGGGCACTACCGCGCGCACGATGGGCTGGTTAATGGACGAATTCCATCGTCTCGAAGGTTTCCAGCCGGCCTGCGTCACTGGCAAGCCGGTGGCACTCTTCGGCGCGCCGGGTCGCGAAGAAGCAACGGGTCGGGGAGTCGTGCAGATCGCAGTTGCCGCGTTGCGTGCCGACAAACGCGACGTGCAGGGTGCGCGCGTCGTGGTGCAAGGCTTCGGCAACGTCGGTCGCTTTGCCATCACCTCGGCGCTCGAACGGGGGATGAAGGTGATCGCCGTCAGCGACGTGACCGGGGCAGTGTTGGCACCAAACGGCCTCACTCAAGAAGACACGCTCGCCTCGAGCGTGCGCGAGTTGTTCGGACGATACGAGCAACTCGACCCCGCAACGCTGCTCGAGGTCGAGTGCGATGTGTTGATTCCTGCTGCGCTGGGCGGCGTCATCAATGACGACAACGTGGCGCGTATCTCTGCGCCATATGTGATCGAAGCTGCAAACCAGCCGATCGTCGGTGGTGCTGACGCCGCGTTGCATGCGCGCGGCGTCACCGTGGTGCCCGACATTCTCGCCAACGCCGGTGGCGTGCTCGGTAGCTATTTCGAGTGGACCCAGAACATTCAAGAGTTCCGCTGGTCACTCGAGCGATTCCGCGACGAACTCGACGCCCGCATGGCGACGGCATTCAACAATGTCTACGAGACGTCACGGCGATATTCCTGCAGCTTGCGCGAAGCGTCGTTCATCGTGTCGGTGGGTCGCGTGGTCGAGTCGTTCCTCTTGCGCGGCAAGGTGATCTAGACCTGCAGAGTCGCCCAGCGCGACGAGGTGGCCTGACGTTGCGGCGCACCAGCCTTGACCGATCGATTCGGTCGTGGCCCACACCTGCGTAAGTAGCCTGCAGTTCACTGTGACTCGTCGTTACGTGGTGCGCACGTTCGGCTGCCAGATGAACGAGCACGATTCCGAGCGCATCGCCGGGCTGCTCGAACACGATGGGCTCGAACCCGCCGAGAGTGAGGCCGAGGCCGACATCGTGGTATTCAACACGTGTTGTATTCGTGAGAATGCCGACAACAAGTTGTACGGCTCGCTCGGCACCTTGAAGGCGTGGAAAGACCAACAGCCGACCCGCCAGATTGTGGTGGCTGGGTGCCTGGCCCAGAAAGACCGCGACATCGTGCGCGAACGCGCCCCGTGGGTCGACGTCGTGCTTGGCACCCACAACGTGCATCGTGCAGCGCAACTCATCGAAGAAGCACGCTCGAGTGGGCCGATCACCGAGATTCTCGATGAAGCGGTGGTCGATGACTATGCACTGTTTCCGTCAGCTCTGCCAGTGAAGCGCGAAACCACCTATCGCAGCTGGGTGACGATTCAGATTGGGTGCGACAACACGTGCGCCTATTGCATCGTGCCCGCCGTGCGTGGCAAAGAAATCAGCCGACCCTTTGACCAGATCGTCGACGAGGTTCGGTCACTGGCGGCAACTGGCGTGAGCGAGATCTTTCTCTTGGGTCAGAACGTCAACTCGTACGGGCGCGACCTGTCACTGGCTAGTCGACGAGCGGGTGACGCCGATGTTCGTGTGGCACCGCAGTTCGCAGCCCTCCTTCGCGCAGTCGGCGAAGTGCTGGGCGTGCGACGAGTTCGCTACATGAGCCCACACCCCA
>RGSV01000164.1 GCA_010025655.1 Acidimicrobiia bacterium | reverse complement strand
GCCGACCTGCGACTGAACAAGCGCGAAAAGATCATCGCCGAGCGCATCACGAAAGAGATCAATGCGCGACTCGGCTTTCTTCTCGACGTTGGTCTCGACTATCTCACCTTGTCGCGCTCAGCGGGCACGCTCGCTGGCGGCGAGGCACAACGAATTCGGTTGGCAAGCCAGATTGGTTCGGGTCTAGTCGGCACGTTGTATGTGCTCGACGAACCGTCGATTGGCCTACATCAGCGCGACAACCACCGATTGATCGACACGCTGCATCGGCTACGCGACCTCGGCAACACCGTGCTCGTGGTCGAGCACGATGAAGACACGATTCGCGCCAGCGACTGGATCGTTGACATTGGTCCCGGGGCTGGTGAGCACGGTGGCAAAGTGGTGTACAGCGGCCCCGTGGCGGGCATCAATAAGGCGACAGGGTCAATCACTGGCGCCTATCTGGCGGGGCGCGAGAAGATCAGCGTGCCAACCAAGCGACGTGCAATCGGTACGGAAGCCCTCGTGGTGCGAGGGGCGCGTGAACACAACCTGAAGAAGATTGACGTGCGGATTCCGCTTGGGTGTTTCGTCGCTGTAACCGGTGTGTCGGGCAGTGGCAAGAGCACGCTGGTGCGCGACATTCTGCTGCCATCGCTGATGCAGAAGTTATACAAGTCGAAAGAGTCGCCGGGCCGACACACGTCAGTGAGCGGCATCGACAAGCTCGACAAAGTGATCGACATGGATCAGTCACCGATTGGGCGAACACCCCGCTCGAACCCTGCTACCTATACCGGCGTGTTCGACGACATTCGCAAACTGTTCGCCAACACTCCCGATGCCAAAGTGCGCGGTTACCAACCCGGGCGCTTCTCGTTCAACGTGTCAGGCGGTCGTTGCGAGGCGTGCTCGGGTGACGGCACCATTCGCATCGAGATGCAGTTCCTGCCCGACGTCTATGTGCCGTGCGAAGTGTGCAAGGGCGCCCGCTACAACCGCGACACCCTCGAGATTCGATTCAAGGGCAAGAACATCGCCGAAGTGCTCGAGATGCCGATCACCGAAGCACTTGAGTTCTTTGCCAATCAGCCGCGCATCTCGCGGCATCTGCAAACCCTCGTTGATGTCGGTCTCGGCTATGTGCGCCTCGGTCAGTCAGCGCCCACCTTGTCGGGTGGCGAGGCTCAACGCGTGAAGCTCGCCAGTGAGTTGGCACGCCGCGGCACCGGCCACACCATTTATCTGTTGGATGAACCCACCACCGGCCTGCACTTCGAAGATGTGCGTCGTCTCTTGATCGTGTTGGCGCGGCTCGTCGATCAAGGCAACACGGTGCTCGTCATCGAGCACAACCTCGATGTCATCAAGACGGCCGACTGGTTGATCGATCTCGGTCCCGAAGGCGGCGAAGGCGGCGGCACCATCGTTGCCGAGGGCACCCCCGAGCAGGTTGCTAAGGCCAAGGGCAGTCATACCGGCAGGTTTCTTGCCGAGGTGCTGCGCGGTCGCTGAGCGATGGAGCGCCCGAACCTCGCGGTCATCCCCACCGGGCCGGGTTCGTATCAATTCGTCGACTCTCACGGTCGCGTCATCTATGTCGGCAAGGCAGCCAACTTGCGTGCGCGAGTCACTTCGTATTTCGCTGACCCGGGGCTCTTGCACAGTCGCACCGTAGCAATGGTCACTGCCGCCAGTGACGTGCGCTGGATCGAAGTGAAGAGCGAAGTTGATGCTCTGATGTTGGAGTACAACCTGATCAAGCAGCACCGCCCACGATTCAACGTGCGCCTGCGCGACGACAAGAGCTACCCGTTTCTGGCTCTCACCCTCGATGAGCAGTGGCCGCGCGCCGTGGTGATGCGCGGCCGCAAACGTAAGGGAACGAAGTATTTCGGACCATTCGCCCACGCTTGGGCTATTCGCGACACGCTCGATGCGCTCTTGCGCACCTTCCCCGTACGCACGTGTTCGCCTGCCAAGTTTCGTCAGCATGAGCGACTCGGTCGTCCGTGTTTGCTGTTCCACATCGAAAAATGTGCTGGTCCATGCGTCAATGAAGTAACTCCAAGCACCTATGCACGCCACGTAGACGGTCTGCAGAGGTTTCTCTCGGGCGACACCGACGATGTTCGCTCATCGCTCGTCGAACAGATGACGTTTGCGTCAGCCAATGAGCAGTTCGAAGACGCAGCCCGCCTGCGTGATCGTGTTGGTGCCATTGACCGCGCGCTCGAGCGGCAGCAGATGGTGGGCGAGCGTGGCGACGACTTCGACGTCGTGGCGCTTGCTGAATCTGAATTAGAAGCGGCCGTGCATGTGTTCTATGTGCGCAAGGGCCGAGTGCTCGGCAACAACGGCTACGTAGTCGACAAGTCAGAGCCACTCACGACGCCGCAGTTGATGCAGCGAGTGCTTGTCGATCTCTATGCCGAAGAACCGGCGCTCGGCTGGCCGAAAGAAGTCATGGTGTCAACCGAACCCGATGATGTGTCGGTGTGTGCCGACATGCTGGCAGCGCGCCGGGGCAGCAAGGTCGACGTACGACAGCCACAACGTGGCGACCGACGAGAACTGCTGCAGATGGTGATGAAGAACGCGACTGACGCACTCGTACGCCACCGCATGAAGCGGGCGAGTGATCACAACTCGCGTAGTCGTGCGATCGCGGAACTGCAAGATCAACTCGGCTTGTCGCAGGCACCGTTGCGCATTGAGTGCTACGACATGGCCCACTTGCAGGGCACCGACTATGTGGGGTCAATGGTCGTGCTCGAAGACGGTCTGCCCGCCAAGCGGGAATATCGCAAATTCGCTGTGCGAGATGTACCGGGCAACGATGACTACGCCGCGATGCGCGAGGTGCTGACCCGACGGTTGTCTGCCTACGTTCACGAACGCGACACGCCCGCTGGCGAACGCGGCGAGAAACCGGGACGCTTTGCGTACCCGCCCCAGTTGCTGCTCGTCGACGGCGGGAAAGGCCAACTTGGTGTCGCGGTCGAGGTGCTGCACGAACTTGGCCTCGAAGACGAGATCGACGTCGCAGCGTTAGCCAAGCGATTTGAAGAGGTGTATCTGCCCGAGCAGACCGACCCGGTGCTCTTGCCGCGGGGTAGCGACGCGCTCTTCATGTTGCAGGTGGTTCGCGATGAAGCACATCGTTTCGCGAACAGCTTTCATCGCGAGCGGCGGGGCAGGCGCATGAAAGCCAGCGAACTTGATGGCATTGCTGGGCTAGGCCCCAAGCGACGAGAG
>RGSV01000163.1 GCA_010025655.1 Acidimicrobiia bacterium | reverse complement strand
AGACCACCCGTCGCTGCTTTGATTTCGAGCTCATCAACTCGCGGCAAGAATTCGTGCAGCGGCGGGTCGAGCAGGCGCACCGTGACTGGCAGACCAGTCATCGCCCGCAAGATGGCAGCAAAGTCTTCTTTCTGCACCGCGCGCAGCTCTTCAAGTGCGGCAGTTTCTTCGGCCGCGGTGCTGGCGAGGATCATTCGGCGCACGACTGGCAGACGGTCAGGCGCCAAAAACATGTGCTCGGTGCGACATAGCCCGATGCCCTCAGCTCCGAAGTCACGCGCAACCTTCGAGTCGTCACCGGTATCAGCGTTGGCTCGAACATTCAACTTGCCTTTACGGATCTCATCAGCCCACTTGAGAATCGTGTGGAACTCCGCCGGTGGCTTTGAACCAGCGAGCGTCAGCGCGCCGAGCATGATCTCGCCCGTAGCACCGTCGAGCGAGATGGTGTCACCTTCGCGCACCACGGTGTCGCCCACGCTGAACTGCTTGCCGTCAATCTTCACTGCATCAGCACCAACGACGGCTGGGGTGCCCCATCCGCGCGCCACGACCGCAGCGTGACTGACGAGACCACCGCGCGCGGTGAGAATTCCCTTTGCGACCATCATGCCGTGTACGTCTTCGGGGCTCGTCTCGTTGCGCACGAGAATTACCGCCTCGCCAGCTTTTGCCGCTGCTTCGGCATCGTCGGCGGTGAAATAGACCTTGCCAACCGCAGCGCCTGGCGACGCCGCAAGACCCTTAGCAATGGCCTTGGACTTGTTCGCGAACTGCGGGTGCAGCACCGAGTCGAGGTGATCAGCGGTGATGCGCATGAGCGCTTCTTTCTTGCTGATCTTCCACTTGTATTTTCCGGTGCCGCCGTTCTTTACCATCTCCACTGCCATGCGCAGGGCAGCCGCACCAGTGCGCTTGCCAACTCGCGTCTGCAGCATCCACAACTTTCCGTCTTCGATCGTGAACTCGGTGTCACACATGTCTTTATAGTGGCGCTCAAGTCGGGCAAAGATCTCCAGCAATTGTGCGTGCACATCGGAGAACTGTCGCTTCAGGGCATCGAGGTCTTCGGTGTTGCGAATACCCGCAACCACGTCTTCGCCCTGGGCGTTGATGAGGTAGTCACCGTACGGTTTGTTCTCACCCGTTGCAGCGTTGCGAGTGAAGCCCACACCGGTGCCCGACTGGCTGTTGCGATTGCCGAACACCATCGCCTGCACGTTCACTGCCGTGCCAAGGTCATGACTGATCTTCTCGCGCACGCGGTAGGCGATGGCGCGCGCACCGTTCCACGAGCGGAAGACGGCTTCAATCGCACCGCGCAACTGCTTGGCAGGTTCTTGCGGAAAGTCTTTGCCCGTCTCGCGCTTCACGACCGCTTTGTATTGCTCGCTCAGTTCGCGCAGTTTTGACGCGGGAAGATCAGCGTCGTTCTTCGTGCCCGCAGCGGCCTTCGCCTGCTCGAGCGGATGTTCGAAGTGATGACCATCGACACCCAGCACGATGCGGCCGTACATCGCGATGAATCGGCGGTAGCTGTCGTAGGCAAATCGTTCGTCGTTGGTGCTGCGCGCCAAACCCTGCACGCTCGCGTCATTGAGACCGAGATTGAGAACGGTGTCCATCATTCCGGGCATAGAGAACTTCGCGCCAGAGCGCACCGACACGAGCAGAGGGTCTTTTGCATCGCCGAGTTTGCGACCCATCTTCTTTTCAAGTGAGGCGACGTGGGCGGCGATCTCTTTGTCAAGGCCCTTTGGCCATCCACCACGCATGTAGTCGCGGCAAGCATCGGTGGTGACGGTGAAGCCGTGCGGCACGGGCAGCTTCAGCACCGTCATCATCTCGGCGAGGTTGGCGCCTTTGCCGCCCAGCAGGTCTTTCATGCTCATCGGTGCCTTGCGGTGCTTGTGGTCGAACGCGTAGATATACGTCATAAGTTCGATCAATCCTACGAGCGTGTGATTTGCTCAACGATGCCGAGATGCGCTCTTTGCACCATGACAAGTGCATGGTCGCCGGCCACCGAGGTGCACATGCCGATCTCCGTGCCATCGGCGAGACGGTAGGGCAAGCCCGCTATCGCAGGGCTTGGCAGGCGCATGAGTCGCCGTGGGGCGGTCGAGCCGCGGCTATCCATGCGTTCGACCAGTTCTTGGCCCGGGTAGCAACCTTTGGTGAACGAAACGCAGACGTCGGTCAAACTCGTTTCAGCGGGCAGCGAGTCGCTCGTGATGTCGACACCAAAGATCGGCCAGCTGCAGCGCACGCGCTCGCGATGAAAGTCTTCGAGCGAGCCCACTTCGGCTGCGGCCGCAGCGAACACGTCCACTGCCCCGTCAGCCTCGCGCCACGCCGAGACGGCACCATCACGCGCCAGCGATGCCGTGCGCTCTGACGCATTCAGCCCACGCAACGCCATCACGTCTCGCGACTCGAGCGCAAATTCACACGCCACACGAATCTTGAACTTGTTCAGGCGTGTCAGCGCTGCTTCACCACACCCAGCATCGACGTCAAGCACGAAGTGGTCGTCAGCAACACACCTCACGCGCGCGAAGGCTGCAATCTTGCCCGTTGGTTCAAGTGCAAAGGCATAGCGCGATGCACCAACAGCTAGACCAGCGATGTCATTGCTCAACTGCGAATGTAGGAACGTACGGGCATCTTTACCCCGCGCGGTGATTAGCTCGCGACTGATGCGGAACAAAGCCGTCATCGCGAGCGCCGTCTTGCCGTCATTTCACGAGCTGCCGGCACCGCTGCCAAGAGTGCAGCCGCCTTGTTGCGACACTCAAGATCTTCTTCATCGGGATCGCTGTCAGCCACGATGCCAGCCCCCGCCTGCAGATACGCCTTGTCTCCTGCGGCAAAGAGCGTGCGAATCGCAATCGCCATATCGAGATTGCCGCTGAAGTCGACGTAGCCCACGACCCCGGCATACGGGCCTCGTTTCACGGGTTCGAGGGCATCAATGATCTCCATTGCGCGCACCTTCGGCGCGCCACTCACCGTGCCCGCAGGCAGGGTCGCCCGCAATACGTCAATCGGCCCGAGCTCGTCGCGTAGTTGCCCCGACACTTGCGAGGTGAGGTGCATCACGTGGCTGTATCGCTCGAGAGTCATCAGCTCATCGACCTTGACCGTGCCAAACTTTGCCACTCGACCCACATCATTGCGTGCAAGGTCGACGAGCATCACGTGTTCAGCGCGCTCTTTGGGATTCTCTCGCAATTCTCCGGCAAGACGTCGATCATGCTCATCGTCTCG
>RGSV01000162.1 GCA_010025655.1 Acidimicrobiia bacterium | reverse complement strand
ACCCGGGGGTGATGGATCGTCTGGGCCTGCGACACGTGCATCACAGCGAGTCGCTCAGCCATCTCAGGTCGATGCGAACCCTCAGCGGCAGCCAACACTGACTTGATTGTGGTGCAGGCGGCCTTAGGGGTAGGCAGATACATCACCTTGATGTGCGGGGCAACCAATGCCAGACCGGCAACGACGCGTAGTGGGTCAGCGTCGGGCGCCACGGTTACCAGTGCATGCTGCGCGGGGTGGAATACATTCGACCAAATGTCAGTTTGCGCATGAACGACTTGCGAATCTGGCGCAGCCCATAGCGCGCCGACATCTTTGATTGTGCGGCGCGCGAGACACTGCCTACTCGCTCGACCGACTGTCGCACGAGCGTAACGAGTTGAGTTTCGGCATCGCTCAGCACATAGGGTTCGAGCGATTCGGCAAACTCTCTGCGAGCAAAACCGAAAGCCTCGTAGTCCATTGCGTAAGTCGCCATCAATCGGTTGGCGGTGTCGCGATTGCAGACCCGCCCCAGGTCAACCCCCATGCTTTCGTTGTGCCGACGCGGCTGCACGTTGGTGCCCGAACGCGCACGAAACTGGGCGGCGATCGAATCCACACCACCTGGTTGATCGACCCGAACGAGCAGGTCATAGCGCACGGCATCGGTGCGTACAACATGTGACTGTGGCGTGAAGTGATGGTCAAGCATGAAGGCATCGGTATGTTCGGCGAGTGCCTTGGCAAACACCGCAAAACTCCCAGTCATATCGATGCGACCATCGACAAGCACATCGGGCGTCAGCTCGAACCCGCCGGCGACACGCCCCGACGCACGCATGAAGATGCGGTTTTCCCACGCCGAATACGCCCGCGCCACGGGGTCGCGAAGCGCCGCTACATGTAGCCAGTCAGCTGACTCGAGCATCGCCCGTGCCTCGCGATCGGAGTAGTCGGAGAGTTTGGCGAGCCCGCTCACATGGCGGTTGTGGATTGTTTGGCTGCGATTGGTGATCGCCGCCATCAAGCGAGGAATCACCGTAAGGTCAAGGGTTCCTTCTGCTTCAGCGAGCATCCACTTGATCGTGGTGCTTGCCACTTTGGTGGTTGGTGTATAGAGCACCTTCATGCGTGGCGCCACCAATGTCTTGCGCGTAAGGGCGGCAAGTGAAGTGTCAGCAGGAAAGGCAGACATCGTGCTTAGGCGTCGAGAACTCGGTAGTCGACGGGCTTGCCGCCCCTTGATGCACGGCGCATGAGTGCCTTGCCGATCTGGCGAAAGCCGTATCGAGCGCCGGCTTGTTTGGCCGAAGCCTGCGAGACGCTGAGCAGGCGCTCCATCACGCCGCGCAGTTGTTGTACCAACTGCGTCTCGGTGTCGCTCAGCAGATATGGCTCGACGGAGGCTGCAAACTCGCGGCGCTCGAAGCCGAACGCTTCGTAGTCCATGTGATACGTGGCCATCAGTCGGTTGGCGGTGTGTTGGTCACAGATACGCGAGAGGTCGACCTTCATACCTTCATTCAGACGTGAAGGTGCGATTGGTTTGCCAGAGCGCTCGCTGATAATGGCGGCCAAGCGATCCATGTCGCCCTTCTTGTCGACGCGAACCAGCATGTCGTAGTTGATCACGTCGGTGCGCACGATGTGGGCTTGCGGCAAGAAATGCTGGTCGATGGTGAACGCGTCGGTGTGTTCGCCGAGCATCTTGGCAAAGAGTGCGAAACTTGCCGCCATGTCAATGCGGCCGTCGACGAGCACGTCTTTTGACAACTCAATTGCCTTCGCCGTCTCGCCAGGTGCGCGGCGAAAGATTCGGTTCTCCCACGCCGAGTAAGAGCGAGCCACTGGGTCGCGTAGCGCGGCAACACGAATCCACTCAGGTGATGTGAAGATGTGGTCAATCTCGCGCTTGGGCAGCTCGACCAGTCGCGGCAACCCGTTGATCACCGGGTCGTGGATCGTTTGGGGGCGCGAGACGCTGGGGTTGGTGATCTGATCAATGAGGTCGGTGCGATGGGTGCCCTCAGCGGTAGCGAGCATCAGTTTGATGGTGCTGCACGCGACCTTGGGGGTCGGGGTGTACATGATCTTTAGCGACGGAGCCACCAGCGTGAGACCGCCAATCGCGAGCAAGGACTTGTCGGCGGGGAAGGTGCTCATTGGTCAGGCGTTGCGGCTGCCGAGCACGCCAAGTTGGCGCAGATGCTCGACGACGCGACGCACTGATTCTGTCACGCTCTCACCGTCGTGGGCGACCATGAGGTCGGCGGCGGTCGGTGCTTCATACGGAGCATCAACCCCACTTACCCCTCGCATCTCTCCGGCTCGCACCTTCGCATAGAACCCCTTGGTGTCACGACGCTCGCACTCGGCGAGCGTCGTGGCCACGTGCACCTCGACAAAGTCGAGGCCTGCTGCCTCGTGTGCTACGCGCACTCGCGCACGATCAGCGGCAAACGGGCTGATGATCGGCACGACGGCGACCACGCCGGCATCGGCGAACAGTTTCGCGACCTCGCCAACTCGGCGCACGTTTTCGCTGCGATCAGCGTCGCTGAACCCGAGGTTGGCATTCAAGCCATGCCGCAGATTGTCGGCGTCAAGCACATAGGCGAGCACATCGGCAGCCAGCAACTCGCGCGCCACGCCGTCGGCGATGGTCGACTTACCCGAGCCCGACAGCCCCGTCAGCCACACGGTTGCCCCGCGCAACTGATGGTGGGTCCACCGTTGATCGCGCGATACCGCAGGCTCGTGCCACACCGGTTGATTTGGTTGTGTCATGTGCGTGGCGACAAGAGCATGCCCGCAGCGCAGGTCTGCCCACTGTGCTCGTCAACCAGGATGAACGATCCGGTAATGCGATTCACGTGATAGTCGTCGTAGAACAATGGGGTAGTGGTGTGCAACTCGACGCGCCCAATTTCATTCAGCGACAGTGACTCGATGCCCGGCTCGCGGTGCAAGGTAGAGATGTTCAGGCGGTAGAGCACCTTGGTGACCTTGGCGCGCGCGAGTTTGCTCGTGTGCTTCAAGGAGTAGATGCGGTTGGGCTGCAGCGGTGCAGCGTCGTCCATCCAACAGAGCATGGCTTCGAGCGACTGTGACTGGCGTGGGCGATTATTGGGTCGGCAGATCATGTCACCACGTGACACCGAGAGGTCATCAGCCAACAGCAACGTGACGGCGTGCCCAGGCCCAGCCGTTGCGTCGACGTCCAGATGCCGACGTCGGCCCATCGCTTGTCGCCGGTGCGGTAGGCGATGCGCAGGCTTTGCGCGGGGC
>RGSV01000161.1 GCA_010025655.1 Acidimicrobiia bacterium | reverse complement strand
GTGGCCGATGATGCAATCGCAGATGCAACTTCAGCTGGCGTCATCGCCGTGTTCTGCGACAGTGCGAGAGCCGCCACACCAGCAACGTGCGGCGCGGCCATCGAGGTGCCTGACAGTGTGCGCGTCGCAGTGTCAGAAGTATGACCAGCCGAGACGATGCTCGACCCTGGTGCAAACACGTCGAGGCACGAGCCAAAGTTCGAGAACGACGATCGCTCGTCGGTTGACGTCGTTGAGCCGACCGTGATCGCACTCGGCTCGCCTGCGGGTGACACGGTGCAGGCACTCAAGTTTGAGTTACCGGCCGCCACCACGAACGTGACTCCATCAGCAACACCACGTGCCACGGCCAAGTCGAGCGCAGCCGAGCGCGGACCGCCAAGACTCATGTTCGCCACTGCGGGCACACCCGCCTGGTGGTGGGTGATGATCCAGTCGATGCCCGCAATGATGTCGGAAGTGCTGCCCGAGCCACTGCAGTTCATTACTCGTACCGGCACGATGAGCGCAGACGGTGCGACGCCATAGTTGGTGCCAGCCACCGTGCCTGCAACGTGCGTACCGTGACCTTGGCAGTCATTGGTACCTTGACCGTCGCTGATGGTGGTGAAGCCCGCTGCAACTCGACCATTGAGTTCTCCATGGGTTGCACGAACTCCGGTATCGATGACGTACACCGTGACACCGGCGCCCGACTGAGTGCGGGTGTAACGATTGTTGAGCGGCAGCGCGCGTTGGTCGATGCGATCGAGACCCCACGACAATGGCGCAACTCCTCCGTCAGATGCAGCACGGGGCGTGACTGCATCAGAAGCCGACGATGGGTTACTCGTGCCCACGCTGTTGGTCGCCGTGACGGTGAAGGTATACGGCGTGCCGTTGGTGAGACTCGACACCACACACGTAAGGGCGCCGGTAGTTGCACAGGTGCGCCCACCAGGCGATGCCGTGACGGTATAGGCGGTGATGGTGGCGCCACCGTCGCTCTCGGGTGCGGTCCAATACACGGTGGCGCGGGCATCACCTTCGACGGCACGCACGCTGCGGGGCACGCCGGGTTTCTGTGCGGGTGGTGCTTCGGTGAAGGCCCAGTTGAACACGGTGGAACCCTTGCGACTGCCGTAGCCGTCGATGGCGACCCAATACTGCGTGTCAACGACGGGTGCGAATTCGATACGGCTCCAGTTGCCGCCACCAGCATCGTCGTTGGTGCGAATCGTCGTGAGCGCATTCACCGCGCTGCCGGTATACACACCGAGCAACGTGTCGAAATCACTGCCCATCGTGTCAAGCACCAACGTGCCGGCCGCGCTCGCGGTGTACGAATACCAGATTGACGCCGAGGCACCGAAGCCGCCGTGGTTCGGCTCGCCAGTCTCGCGGGTGGCGGTGCGGGTCGAACTGTTCGCGCGACCCGAAGTTCCGGTGATTGCAATCGCGCCGCTGAACGGGTCATTCACGAGTGCCGCAATCGGCGTGACGGTTGCCGACACACTCGAGGCGACACCACGGCCAGACGAGTTCACTGCACTTACCCGGAAGACGTGGGCAGTTCCGACCGTGAGCCCTCGCAACGACGCAAATGTCGTGGTGCTCGTGCCGTCGGTGAAAGTAGTCCAGGTCGAACCCGAATCAGTCGAATACTCCACGACATAGTCAGTGATCGGCGCACCGCCGTCGGAGGTCGGAGCGTCCCAGTCAAGTTCGACGACGGCCGGCAATGCAACGCCGACGAGATTGAGTGGTGCACCCGGCACGGCCGGCGTGAGCGGTGTCATTGGCTCGGTCGAATCAGAATTCGGACCGTAGCCGATCAAGTTGTAGGCGCGCACACGGAAGATGTGTGCCACGCTGTCGGTGAGCCCAGTCACCGTGCGCGCGAGATACTGACACGTGCAACCGACGACGCCAGTGTCTTGTGGCCAGGTGGTCCAGGTGCTACCGCTGTCGGTCGAAAAATCAATGGTGTAGCCGCGCAAGCCTGAGCCGCCGTCAGAAGTTGGTCGCTCCCAACGCAGCGTGATGCGATTCGGCCCCGCCTCGGTGGCAACGAGATCTTCTGGGACGCTGGGAATACCGGGTGCCTGCGTCACCGTAGACGACGGATCAGAGTTGCCTGCCGAGTTGGTGGCGCGAACGCGGAATTTATACTCGCGCCCCGAGACGAGGTCATACACCGTGGTGAACCACACACCGCCGGCTCTGCCACCAGTGCCGGTGACGAGCGAGGTAGTCCATGTGACACCACCATCACCCGACTGCTCAACGATGTAGCCGGTGATGAAACCGCCGCCGTCAGCGGTGGGAATCTGCCACTCCAACCCCACCGACATGGTGTTGACGGTGGTCACCGTCAGATTGCGCGGAGCACTCGGCGCATTCACCTGCCAGGGCACGGCAGTGACCACCCCTGAGGGGCCACCCGTACCGATTGCGTTCGCACCGCTTACGCGGAACGAATACGTAGTGCCGTTGGTGAGACCCGTCACTGTTGCGGTGAGCGAGGTCGAGACACCGTCACTAAAGGTGGTCCAGTCGTCTGCACCGTCAGCCTTGTATTCGATGACATAGTCGGTGATCGCCGAGCCGCCATTTTGCGTGGGTGCAGTCCAGCGCAACACCACTTGCGCTCCGCCTGCGGTAGCCGTCAAGCCGGTGGGCACTGACGGCACACCGATGGCTGCACGCACCACATCGGTTGGCGCACTCGTACCAGCAGAGTTCACAGCACTCACACGGAATGAATACGTCGTGCCGTTGGTAAGACTCGTCACCGTCGCGGTCGTGGCGGTCGAAACGCCGTCAACGAACGTCGACCACGTTGAGCCGTTGTTCGACGAATACTCAATGAGATAATCGCTGACGGCAGCTCCACCTGTTTGCGTCGGTGCCGTCCATGACAACTCTGCTTGTGCGACGCCAGGTATCACGACGAGCGAACGCGGGTTACTGGGGGCTTCGGGGGCCGGCGGAGTCCAGCGGGCGCGGGTGTAGAGCAACAAGTTCGGTGAGCCTGAGCCGGCACTCGTAACCACATCAGGTGTGGCAAATGAACTCAGGGTGCTCGCAATCTGGGCAGGTGAATCACTTGGCTTTTCTTCGAGCAATAGTGCAGCGGCTCCGGCCACGTGCGGCGCAGCCATCGACGTGCCCGACAACATTCGTGTTGCAGAAGACGACGAGTGGTAGGCCGACAACACGCTCACACCTGGCGCGAAAATGTCGAGTATCGAACCGAAGTTGGAGAACTGTCTCTTATACACATCTCCGAGCCCACGAGAC
>RGSV01000017.1 GCA_010025655.1 Acidimicrobiia bacterium | reverse complement strand
CGTCCTGCAACACTCGCCGAACTTGCCGCCGAAGTTGAGATGCCCGAAGACAAGGTGACCGAGGCGTTGCGCTTTGCCAACGAGCCATTGTCACTGAGCGAGCCGCTGCGCGAAGACGGTGATGCCGAACTCGGTGACGTTGTCGAAGACCGTTCAGTCGAGTCGCCGTTCGAAGTTGCAGCCACCGCCCTCTTGAATGAGGTCGAGCAGTGGAAGCCCTGAGGCTTGGTATTTCTTGGCGATGGAGACGACAAGTCGCAGGTTGGATTGCACGAATTGCCGCTCGGCGCGCGTACCGATGCGCTGTAGCTTGCGCAATTCACGCTTGCGCTCAGCCGACATCTTCGCGCTGTTGGCGAGTTGCTTTTCGGCGGTCTTGCCTTCTTCGATTTCTTTGGCGAGTCGAACTTCGTCTTCTTTGGTAAGCAGAACGTATTGGCCGATATCGGTGAGATAGAGACGTACGAGATCTTCTTCGTCTCGATCGATGCGATCTTTGGCCATTGCTCTTGCCCCCGAACTCTGTGGTAACCCGAATATGACAATCGCGCCCTGTTCGGGGCGCGAGCGCGCTCAACGATACCGACTGCCTCCAAATCTCCAACCTCCGTGTTACACGGTTGTTCGATTCGTTATCAGGGTGTTGAGTTCTGCACAGCCCGTGGCGCAGGTAACTCGGCGCTCGGTAGGCAATCGTTCGACCGATTCCTTATGATGAGGTCATGTCCAACCCCCTCCTCAACGAATCCACCTTTGAAAAGATGCGCGAGCGTCATGCCGGCGAGCCCGGCTGGGCTTCCGCTAGCTCACAGCCCACCGGCGCGTGGGCGCCACCAACGGGCACACCCATCAACGACGGCCCCACCACCAAGTACCACGGCGGAGTCATGACGGTGAGCGGCACCGCCAGTGCCAGCCTCGTGTTGTTCGCCGTGTTGCTGATTTCGGCAGCCGTCGGGTGGATTGCGGTCGCTGAACCGCAGCCCGGAGTGCTCAGCTTCCCGATGATGGCCATCGTCGGTGCAATCGTGGGGTTCATTGCCGCGATTGCGTCGGCCTTCAAGCCGCTGTGGTCGCACATCTTGGGCCCGGTGTATGCCGTCGGACAGGGTCTTTTCGTCGGGGCAATCTCGAAGATGTTCAACGCGCAGTATTCGGGCATCGTCTTGCAGGCAGTGGGTACCACGCTTGCGGTCTTCGGAGTGATGCTGTTCCTCTATCGCACGCGCGTGATTCGCGTGACGAACCGCTTCCGCCGCATCGTCATCGGTGCGACGCTCGGACTCGTCGTGTTCTATCTCGTGGCGATGGTGTTCAGCCTCTTCGGCGCCAACATCTCGTTCTTCACTGGCTCGGGATCCTTCGGCATTCTCTTCAGCCTGTTCGTCGCGGGTCTGGCCGCATTCAACTTGGCGCTTGACTTCGACTTCATCGAAAACGGCGAGCAAATGGCTCTGCCACGTCGCATGGAGTGGTTCGCCGCCCTCGGCCTGCTCGTGACGGTCGTCTGGTTGTATCTCGAGATTCTGCGTCTGCTCGCCAAGCTGCGCGACCGGTAGTCAGGTCGACAGCCGCCAACTCGTTCGGCGCCTGCCAACCAATGCTGCGGCAACTGGCAACTCGGTGACGGGCGTCGACGAATCATCTGGCGGACTCGTTCGCCATCTTGACGGCATCGCACGTTGCTGGTGGTGCGGTGACGACCCGCTGTATGTCGCCTATCACGATGACGAGTGGGCGCGATCCGTGCACGATGACCAACGACTCTTCGAAAAGATTTGTCTTGAAGGTTTTCAGTCGGGCTTGAGCTGGCTCACGATCCTGCGCAAGCGCGACAACTTTCGCCGAGCATTTGCCGACTTCATGCCGAGCGCGGTGGCAAAGTTCGGCGAGCCAGACATCGCACGACTAGTAGCCGACGCTGGAATCATTCGCCATCGCGGCAAGATCGAATCGGTTGTCAACAACGCGCGTCGCTACGCCGATCTCGTAGCAGAATGCGGCTCGCTCAACGCATTCGTCTGGGGCTTTGCGCCAGGTGATGCGAAGACCCCACGCACCAAGTCACAGATTCCTGCGAGCACACCTGAGTCAACTGCTCTGTCGCGCGAACTGAAGCGACGCGGCTGGTCATTTGTCGGCCCCACCACGATGTACGCCTTCATGCAATCGGTGGGTGTGGTTAACGACCACCTTGTGGGTTGCTCGGCTCGTTGAGTCGCTCGAGCATCAACTCAACCTCGGCGAGTTCGGCCTCGATTGCATCAAGGTCGACATCAAGTTCGCTCTGATTGTCATGCGGAGTGTTGCTCACGAACGACCATGGTAGGTGAGTTACTCACCACTAGCGTGGCTCGCCATGCCAACACAGTTCCCCTCATTCGACGGCCAAGCACCCAAGCAACAGCGATTTGCCGAGCCACCGGAGATGGGCATCGACCCAAAGAAGCGATACACCGCGACGATGAGCACCTCGCTTGGCGAACTCGTGATTTCACTAGATGCCGCCGCTGCACCACGCACGGTCAACAACTTCGTGTTTCTCGCACTGCACCACTACTACGACGGCGTCATCTTCCACCGCATCATCAAGAACTTCGTGTGCCAAGGCGGTGACCCTGAGGGTTCAGGTCGTGGCGGCCCCGGCTATCGCTTCGGCGACGAACTGCCCAAGCCGAATCAATACAAAGTCGGCTCGTTGGCGATGGCCAACGCCGGGCCGAACACCAACGGCTCGCAATTCTTCATCATCAGTGGCCCCGACGGCTGCCGCTTGCCACCGCAGTACTCGCTCTTTGGCCAGGTGGTGAAAGGGCTCGACGTGGTCGAGAAGATGCAGAACGTCACCACGGGAGCGGGCGATCGCCCGAAGACCGACGTGGTCATCAATTCGGTCGTCATCACGGTCGCCGACTAACTGCGCTTCGATGCCGCGACGGCTCGACGCGCTCAGCATCTCTGAAGCACGTCGACTTGCGCTCACAGCGCAAGGGTTCGGGGCAACACGCACGGCTGCTGCGTCGTCAACGAGCGACGTCGTTGCACTCATAAGACAACTCGGAGTCGTACAAATCGATTCGGTGAACGTGCTCGTACGCAGCCAAGAGTTGCCGCTCTTCGCACGGCTCGGCAACCATGATCGCGCCGCACTCACGAACGCAACGGCGCAGGGCAAGATCTTTGAGTACTGGGGCCATGAAGCCGCGCACTTGCCGGTCGAGATTCAGCCATTGTTTCGCTGGAAGATGAACGCCGCCCGCACCGGCAAGGTGAAGCACTGGGGGCTCACGAGTTTTTACCGCGAGAACAAGAGCTATGTGCACCGCGTGTTGAAGCACATCGAAACGAATGGCGCCGTCACCGCCCGTGTGCTCAGCACACGCAGCACCAAGAAGGGCACGTGGTGGGATTGGGACGAAGCGAAGACCGCGCTCGAGTATCTCTTCTTGACCGGTCAAGTGATGGCGAGCGGGCGTGGCAGCGACTTTGCACGCATCTACGACTTGCCCGAGCGGGTGTTGCCCGCCCGAATCGTGAAGCGAGCGACGCCGACCGAGCACGAGGCACGCAGTGAGCTTCTGGCGCGCGCCGCGATAGCGCAGGGCATTGCCACGGCTGACGATTTGGCCGACTACTACCGTCAGCGACTGTCGGCGGCGAAGCCACACATCGCCGAACTGGTGGAAGATGGTGTCTTGCGCGAGGTCTCCGTCGAAGGATGGCGCGATAAGGCCTACGTTCACCGCGCTACGAACATGACCGCACTCGTGGCCAAACCCGTTCGCGCCACAGCATTGCTCTCACCATTCGACTCACTCGTGTGGCATCGACCGCGCAACGAACGGCTCTTCGGCTTCCACTATCGCATCGAGATCTACACGCCCAAGCCCAAGCGGCGATTCGGGTACTACGTGTTGCCCGTCTTGTGTGGTGAGGCACTGGTCGGTCGACTTGACATGAAAGCCGACCGTGCGACCGGCACGCTGCGCGTCGAGGGGGCCTATCTCGAACACGGCGTGAGTGCGTCGAAGGTGGTTGCTCCGGTGGCGCGTGAAGTGCGGTCGATGGCGAAGTGGCTGGCACTCGAACGAGTCGTCGTGGGTAGGCGAGGCGATTTTGCACGACCGTTGCGCATAGCGTTGCCCAAGTGACTCCGCTGATTGCCGTTGCCGGTCGCACTGGAGCATCAAGCAGGGTCTCACGCGACGAAGTTGCGTTCGCCGGCAAGCGCTATCTCAACTCGTTGCTTCGAGCTGGCGGTGAACCCGTAGTCATCGCACCACAGCAACTTCACGACGATGCGGCGCGCGAGTTACTGCAGCGTTTCGACGCATTGGTCTTGATGGGTGGTCCCGACGTCGATCCGTCGCTCTATGGTCAGCAGGCATCGCCGCGGGTCTACGGTGTGTCGCCCCAACAAGATGCGTTTGAGTCGGCTCTCTTACGTGCTGCCATTGCTAATCAGCGGCCCGTGCTTGCCGTGTGTCGTGGAATGCAACTCGCCAACGTGGTGCTTGGTGGATCGCTAATACAACATCTTGGTGACGCGCCGAACGCTGCGTCGCTTGTGGCGCATGCTCCGGGCGAGTTTCCGGTTGGTGCTGAGTTCGCAGTGCACGACATCAACTTGGTTTCCGACTGTTGGCTGGCGCGGGCCGCGAAGTGCACGACATTACGCGGGGCATCGTTTCATCATCAGGGCATTGATCGGCTGGCCGATGGCTTTCGCGCCGTCGGGCACGCACCCGACGGCCTATTGGAAGCCATCGAGCATGATGCCCATCGCATCTTCGGCGTGCAGTGGCACCCAGAAGACACGAGTGCCGATGATCCCGCGCAACAAGGCATCTATGACGCTTTTGTGCGTACAGCGCGCAACTAGCCAGTTACTGGCGCTGCGGCATCGCCCAGCGAACGGCACGGGTGAGTGCATCACCCAGTGGCGTGAGTGCAAAACGCTCGGTGAGTGGCAGATAGGGCAGGTTGAGGTGTACCCGCGACCAACGCGGCAGCGTTGAGATGGTGGCTGCAACCAACAGCGAATAGGCAGCTCGCGCAACCGGTGGCAGCGGTGGCTCGAACAAGAGGTACCGCATTGCGTCGCGCGACTCTTTGGTACCCCGCACTTCGCCGCGATACGACGAGATCTGGTCACGCAATGCGCGCACGGATTCCGGTGGGGCGGGCACGCCGAGCTTTCGGGCAATGACGGCCGCATCTTTCACGTAGCCGTCGGCACCTGCTGCATCAAGAGGAAAGTCACCGAACCGCTGATGGGCGACGAGAAAACTGTCGATCTCGATGATGTGCACCCAACGCAGAAGATGTGGGTCGCGAGCAGAGTACGGCCGGCCATCACTCGCCACACCATGCACCCGCTCATGCACGCGATTCACGAGATCGACGGCACGCTGAGCTTCGTCGGCTGGTCCGAACGATGTTGCTGCGAGGAAGTCGGCGGTGCGTTGTAAGCGACCCCATGGGTCACTGCGATAGTCCGAGTGCTGAGCGACTCCGGCCATGGCGAGTGGGTGCAGCGACTGCACCAGCAATGCCCGTAGTCCACCAATGAACATCGATGCATCAGCGTGCACTCGTCGAATGGGTCGGTCTTCGGCGAACCAACGCGGCGCATCGGGCTGCATCAGCTGCATCATGCGCTGTTCGCCGTCGGGGCCTGCGACGCGATCGCGCAAGGCCTTACTCAACGCCTCGCGCACCGTGCCAAGAGCGTCACCGACGATTGCGCGGTCGAACCTCACCTCTTCATCGTGCCAGCACGACATCAACCCGTGATGACGATGCCCCTCAGTACCCTGAAAGTTGTGCCAAATGATGCTCCGGCGCCACAGTCAATGCCCGCATGGGTGCCGCGTGCCATTGCGCTGTTGTGGATTGGCTTTCTCGGCACCTTCGTTGCCCGCGCCTTGTGGAGCCGCCTCGCTGGCTTCTTCGTCTTGCTGTTGATTTCACTGTTTCTGGCTCTCGCTATCGAGCCAGGTACGAATCGCCTTGCTCGGCGAGGCATGTCGCGGGGTCTGGCAACCATCATCATTCTCGCCGCCGTGGCGGTCGTGATCGCCGGATTCGCAACGGTGATGGGTGCTCTCGTCGCCGATCAGGCCAGTCAGCTCTCCGATAATCGCGACCAGTACGTCACCGATGTGGTGGGGTTTCTCAACGACAACTTTGGCGCAAACCTCGACGCTGCCGAGATAGTTGACTCACTCGATGATCCGAATGGCCCGGTGCGTGAGTTCTTGAACTCGCAGGCAGATCGCGCCGTGCAACTCGGTGTCTCGGCGTTCAGCACGCTGTTCCAAACCTTCTCGATTCTGCTCTTTACCTTTTACCTCGCTGCCGACGGGCCACGCCTGCGTCGCACCATCTGTAGGTGGTTGAAGCCCAGTCGCCAGCGCGTCGTGCTCGATGTGTGGGAACTCGCCGTCGAGAAGACCGGTGGTTATCTATCGTCGCGCGCAATTCTTGCCGTGGTGTCGTCGTTCTTGCACTGGATCGCATTTCAGGCGATTGGTACGCCGGCTCCGATTGCGCTCGCGATCTGGGTGGGCGTCATCTCGCAGTTCCTCCCGGTGATTGGTATCTACGTTGCCGGCGTGTTGCCGCTCTTGCTCACCGTGGTTGAGTCGCCAATCAAGGCCCTCTTCGTGCTCGGCTTCATCGTGGTGTATCAGCAGATCGAGAACTTTCTCATCGCCCCGAAGATCACGGCTCAAACGATGGAACTGCATGCCGGTGTCGCCTTTGCATCGGCGATCGTTGGTGGTGCGGTACTTGGGCCTACCGGTGCGATTCTTGGGTTACCTGCCGCTGCGGTCATGCAGGGCTTCTTGAGTTCGGTCGGCCATCGCTATGAGGTCGTTGACGATACAGATCTGGATGCCGAGTGATGAAGCGTCGATTCACCATCGCGTTGTGCGTGGTGGCCCTGTGTAGCCCCGCTGGAGTCGTGAGTGCCCGCGGTGCGCAAGATGGCAGCACGTCGGATGGCAACTCACAAGACAGCGGCTCGACAGCGACACCCGAGGCGCGCACGGTGCCGTTGATTTCGCCGAACATCACCGAGACACGCCGCTTCACACCACTGTTGCCGCGCAAATCAGGTGAAGGCCGTCGCGTGGTCTACAGCAACTCGCTGCAATGGGTGTGGGTGGTCGACAAGAACGAAACTGTCATCCGTTCGATGCCGGTGTCTGGTCGTCGTGGTGTGCCGACACCGGGCGAATATGCGGTGACAACGAAGTCACCGTGGTCGTTCAGCCTCGACTTTGAGGGCGTGACGTTTCGTTGGATGACACGCTTTGCGTTGGGTCCCGATGGCGGCAACATCGGTTTCCACGAGATTCCGCGCAAAGATGGCAAAGCCATGCAGACCTACAACCAACTCGGCTGGTTCGCGGGTTCAGGCTGTGTGCGTATGGCCACCGAAGACGTGAAGTTCATCTATCGCTGGGCCACCCCCGGCACGAAGGTGGTGGTGCTGCGCTAGAAGCGCGCCATCTCACGTGAGAAGAGCTCTAACCCGAGATTGCCAAGGTTCAGCGCGTAGGTGTGCCAGGCCCGAATGTCGAACGCGGCCCCATGGCGTGCCTTTGCCTCGTCACGCAACTGCAGCCACACACGTTCGCCGAGTTTGTAGGAAATCGCCTGGGCAGGCCACCCGAGATAGCGATCGATCTCTGAGCGGTTGAAGGCCTCGTCGTTCGACGACCTCGCCGACAAGAACTCGAGCGCCAACTCTGGGGTCCAGGCTTCACCTGAATGCCAGCCCCATGTTGCAGGAATCTTCTTCTCGCAGTGCATGCCGATGTCAACGACGACTCGCGCAGCACGAAAGGCCTGGGCATAGAGGTAACCGAGGCGATACTCAGGGCGGTCGAGAAAACCGAGGTCGTCCATCAGTCGCTCGGCGTACAACGCCCAGCCCTCGCCGTGACCACTCACAAACTCATTGCGCTGGAAGCGCGACAACTGCTCGCGATTCACCACCGCCATACCAATCTGCAAGTGGTGACCCGGCACGCCTTCGTGATACGCGGTGGTGGGTTCGCTCCACAGCGGAAACCGCGTGCGACCGTTGGCCGGGTACCACGTGCTACCCGGTCGCGAGAGATCTTCGCTCGGTGACATGTAGTACTGCGCCGCCGCACCACCAGGAGGCGAAATCTTGGCTTCGATCTTTTGAATCGATGCCGGAATATCGAAGTGGTTGTTCGAGATGAGAAAGTGCATCGCTTGGTCCATCAGGTCCTGTAACCACTGCCGCAAGTTCTCTTCACCTTCGATGGCGTGCGCAGGGTCACTGTCGAGTTGGCGACGCACTTCATCGAGTGAGGCATTCGGGTTGATGCCTTTGGCACAACGAGCGAGCTCGGCATCAAGGCGTCGCACTTCTTCGAGACCCCACTCATAGGCGTCGTCAGCATCGACATGCATGCCCATGTAGCGCTGGCGAGCCAAGGCGTGCCGCTCTTCGCCAACCCCATTGCGCGGGTCTGCTACGGGCGCATACTCCTTGCGCAAGAACTCGGCAGTTTCACTTAGTGCTCGTGCGGCGTCATTGGCCGCTGCTCGCAGTTCTGACTGCGGAGCACCTTTCACCAGAGCGCCACGCTCGGCGAGCGTCGCAAAGAATCCTGGCGCACTCTCGCTACCTGCCCAACTCTCGAGCATGTCGGCAACGGCGAGCACTTGACGAAGCGGTGCAACGGTTGCACGCTGCATGCCGAGCCGCCACGACTCGCGCATGCCGGCGAAAGCTTGTGGCACTCTGCTCATTCGCTGGGCAATCGTCTGCCAGTGTTCAGCGGTTTCGGTCGGCATCAGGTCGAAGACGGAGCGTGCGTAGTCGACGCTGCCTGCCAAGACGCGAATCGCCCGCAAATGTTCACCTGCGGCAAACTCACGCTCTGACATTTCGAGTGAGTTACGCAACACGCCCGCGGCAAGCCGATCGGCATCGCTTGAGGTATCAAGTGAATTGAGTTTGGCAAGAGTCTGGCGATTGAGCGCTTCTTGTGCCTCGTGGCCTGCAGGGCTGAAGTCGGTCATCAAGTGGTCGCTACCCGGGATGCCGAGGGCCGTTGCATAGCCCGGGTCGAGTTGGGCGAGACGGTCGATGTATGCGTCGGAGAGTTCGTAAACCGGTGATGCCATTCGTATGACACTAAGTGATGAAATGTGCGAGGCTCAAAGCGTGCGAGTGCTGGTGACTGGTGCGTCATCGGGAATCGGTGAGGCCTTTGCCCGTTGGCATGCGGCGCGTGGCGACGATCTGGTCCTCACGGGTCGATCAGTTGAGCAGCTACAGCGAGTGGCGAGCGATCTGCAATCACACGGTGTGAGAGTGCAGACGGTCGTCGCCGATCTGTCTGGCGCGGCAGGTGTCGACGCACTCATCGAGCAGGTCGGCGACATCGACATCATCGTCGCCAATGCGGGAATCACGCATGCCGCCAGCGTGGGTGCGACCAATCGTGATGAACTTGATCGTCTGTCGTACCTGATGTCAGCCGGGGTAGTACGTCTCTGTGAAGCACTTGTGCCGCCTATGGTGCAGCGCGGCCACGGCGAAGTTGTCGTGGTGTCGAGCATCGCCGCTTTCACCCCAATGCGAAAAGCAGGTCCGTATGCAGCGGCAAAGTCTGCTGCCACCGCCTACGCGCGCAGTCTCGCGCTTGAAGTACGCAAGAAAGGCGTCAGGGTCGTGGCAGTTTGCCCGGGTTACGTGCATACCGAATTACACCATCGCGCTGGTCTCGCCCATCTCACGAGCAAAGTGCCCGAGTGGATGTGGCTCGAACCGATTGACGTGGTGCATGAGGCCCGCCGTGCACTTGCCCGCGGCAAATCGGTGGTCGTTCCGGGCGTGGCATATCGACTAGTGCGGCCGTTTCTTGCCTCGTCGCTAGTGCAGAGTGTGTGGCGACGACTGACACGTCGCTGAGCTAGCTGGTCGATTTGTCGCGCAAGTGTTCGCCAACGTGGCCGACTACCACGCGCCGTTGCTGTTGATCGAGGTAGAAGTAGATGCGCGCCTCGTTGCAGCGAATATGTGGCCCCAATTGAACGGGTTTGCCATTCCACTCGATGGTGTAGTCGCTGCCGAACTTGTTGATGGCATTGTCACCCACTGACGGAGCAAAGTTGAACTTCTCGGTGCAATAGGTATTGAACAGATGGGGTTCAATGTCGCCGCGTCGCAGGCGCGCCGCAAGGTTGTTCAGCTCAAGCAGGCTGCCAAAGAGTCGCTGATTGGTTGCTGGCGAAAACGACGTCTTGCCGAGACGTGAGTCCACGTCGGGATGGAAGTCCAACATCGAGAACGACTGCTTTGCCATGGCGACGACCTGTGCGGTGTTGTTCCATTGTTTGGCATCATCCCGCAGCGTGAGCAGGGCGGTCAATTGGTCACGGTATCGATCGCGGTCTTCGGCCATCTTGGCGGTGAGATGCTCAGTCGTTGTGAGATTGTCGTGCAGGGCGTCGTAGTCATCTTGCAGATTGTTGACTCGCTGCTCAAGTTCTTGGTTCTTGCGTCGTAGTTCACCCACCTCGGGCGAAGAAGTATTCGCCACCATCTGCTGAATCGGCACATTTGACAGCGTCGTTGGGCGTGTCGTGGGGCGTGGCTGCACGGGCAGTGCACCGATGGCGGCCGCCAGCACATCGTGCACGAGTCGCTCGTCGTCTTGCTGCGGATACGCATCGAGACGTGCTGCTTTGCCCAACCCGGGCCAGGCGACGATCACCCAGCTGTTGCTTGCCTTGCGTTGACCGCTCACCTGGTTGAAGCCGCGTTCCGCTTCAGCAGTGGTGAGGTGATACACGTGTGCTGCCCCGGTGAGTACGCGCGCCGTCTCTGAGCCAGTGGCGATTCTTGCCTTGTTCACGGTGCTCTCAACGATGACCGGCAATCGTCGTGATGGTGCGTCGATCAACGCTGCGACGGCTTGACCATCGAGTTCACTCGTCGCCTTGCTGATGCTCGGAGAAACTGCGTTATGTGCGTCACGCACGCGCAGTTCTCTCACGATGTCGGCCACGAGCGTGGTCAGTGCCTTGGGTGGCAGTTCGGTGCGTTCGCGTGGTAACACTGCGGTGCCCGTGGGTCGCACTTCACGGCGAATGTCAATGCAGAGGTCGCCGCGCTGTGTGTTATACATCGAAACTGAAGTCACTTGCCGTGCTTCGCCGTCGCGATGTTGCTCTGATACATCGACACGAAACACTTTGTCGGTAACGGCACTGCGGGCATTCACCTGCACGGTGTTGGTGCGACTCGGCTCAGGCCAAGTGGCTTCGAGCCATGGAAGGATCAGCGCGCCAACAGCCTCACGCATCTGTGTTTCACGTGCGGCATCGGCCGGCTTTGGGGCGATGAGCGTGACTCCATACACGGTGTGCATAGATCAACGCTCCAACACGAGGTTGAACTCGAGGATGCCACGGTCTTCGGTGCTGATGCCCGGAATTGACGGGTTGGGAATTCCCCACTCGGCAAAGACGATTTCGATTTCACCGGCTACTACGACTTGCCCGTTACGCAGCGTGCTGACGACCGTGACGTCAACGGGTTTGCTCGTGCCGCGCAGGGTGAGCGTGCCGCGCGCCGTGTGCGTGGTGGCCTGGGTACCCAGCCCATCGGCCAAGGCGATTGGCGTGTCGAGAACAAACGTCGACGTCGGGAAGTTGAGCGTGTCCATGATTCGACTGGCGAACTGTGCATCACGCTTTGGCTCATCGCTCGTAATCGTGGTCATGTCGACCTCGAAACTGGCCGACACCACCTGAATGCCTTCGACCGTGACCTCACCAGTGACTGAGTTCGTGCGTCCGACCGCGGTGACGTTCTGACCGAACAGCACCTCGTCGACGCGATAGCCCACCAGCGATTCGGCCGCCACCCGCCACGCACCCGACGGATCAGTGAGCGTTTCGGCAGGCGCGACGGTCACGTCGCTCGGCACCAGTGTGGTGTCGGTCGTTGCAACGGCGATGGTGGTCGCACTGGCTTGGTCGAGAAAACTCTCCGGCGCATCGTCGCGAATCAGGTTGATGTACACCCACGGCCCACCGACGAACATCACGAGGGCTACACCTATGGAGATCAGTGCGTAGCGCAACGGTCGTGACATCGCGGCCGACCTCAACCCTTGCGGGCGAGCACCTGGGTAGTGGCACTCATCCC
>RGSV01000160.1 GCA_010025655.1 Acidimicrobiia bacterium | reverse complement strand
GCATTCGAACACTCCACTCGTGCCGTCGGCTCGTTGCGTGTGCACGGTCCAGGTGGCAGTGGGTGTCGACCACTCGGCACGCGTGACGCGTTCGCCAAAGCGCACGTGGCGTCGCAGATCGTGCTCGGCGACGGTCTCGCGCAGGTATTCCATGATTGAGGGTCCGTCGGCGATCGATTTGTCGGCCTTCCACGGCTTGAACTCGTAGCCCAGCGTGTGCATGTCGCTGTCAGATCGAATGCCCGGATATTTGAAGAGATCCCACGTGCCGCCGATATCTTCTCGGCCCTCGAGAATGACGAACGACCGATCGGGTGACTTGTCTTTGAGATGCACTCCCGCGCCGATTCCGGATATGCCAGCACCGACTACGACGACATCAAAACGTTCAACGCTGGTGGTGTGCGGTTTCTCGCTGGCCAGCGCGGTGCTCACGGCGTCAGACTACGAGGAGTGCTGCGAGGCGACGAGCCTCGGAGCGAATCTCTGGGATTGCTGTCGACTCCCAGAGGGTTCCACGGCGCAGCGTTCCGATGGCGTAGACGCGTGGTACAAGATCCCCAGTCGCGGTCAACAGCTGTCCCGTATCGGCGTCAGTGTCGACTCCCATTCCGTGCGGGCCGGGGCGTGCCTGACCTGCGGTGATCAACGATGCGAGTGGTGGTCGCGAGAGTGCGGCACTGTCGTCGGGGCCGGTGCACAGCACGACGAAGTCGAATTCATGCGACTCGGCAAGGTCTTGCGCCGATCCACGCCGAATCCGCACTCTGCCGCGCGCGATGTGATCCTCAAGCAGTCGAGCAACCTCGGGTGCCATGCGGTGTCGGTGCACATCCCAATACCGACGTGCATGGCGCAAGAACTGACGCTGTCCGACATCGTCAAAGCTGCGCCAGATGCGCTGGGTCTCTGGCCGCAAGGCGGCGAAGGCAGCACGCCAGTCGGGTTGATGTCGTAGCCATCGCATCACGTCACGGGGGGAGGTGAATAAAGGCGACAAACCCGGAAGCGAAGGGGTTGGCGCATGAATCGCAGGCAAGAGGCCGTGTCTCGACGTGGCAGTGACTCGGCACGACTTTGCGACGAGTGTGATGGCGACGTCCACAAAGGTGAGGCCGGTGCCGATACACAGCACGTGTGCACCGCGGGGTATTCGCTCGAGCGCGTCGGGCTCCCACGGGTCGCGCACCACTCGCGAGCGGTCGAGAACATTCACCCAGTCGGGGCAGGTCGGCGATGAGTTGCCGAGCGCGATGACGACGCCGTCACCCTGCACGTCTTCTTCGCCGGCGGTCACGCTGAGTGGGGATGTGGTGATGCGGTGAGCTGGTCGCTGAACATGGCGCAGCGACACATGCGGATTGGCCTGAACTTGCGACTCAAGCGTCTCGCGAAGATAGCGGGCATACGTTCGCCTCGGCACGAACGAGTCGCCGTCGACGTTTGACCAGCGCGCGAAATGTCGCACATCGTCGACAAGTGCTGACATGCCAGCGGCTGGCACGTTCAGCAGGTGTCGGTCGTCATTCGTTGAATACGCGACGCCTTCGCCAAGTCGAGCGCGCGGCTCGAAAATGACGATCTCGGTGGAGTTTGTCGTCAGTTGGGCGAGCGAGATGGCGATGAGGGTTCCGGCTGCACCCCCACCGACGATGATGATTCGACGCGTCATGCGATCTCTTCGCCGAGCAGCTCAGTCGCGCGCCGCGAGCTGCGGGGCTAGGCGCTCGTCGATGCGCGTAGCTGCAGATTGTTGCACTCTTCGCACACGCGCTGCGGGATGACCCCGAGTCGCATCATCCAACTGAACATTATGCAGCCGAGACAGATGGCGAATACCGACTCGAGCACGGCGGCGGCCACGAGGGCGGCGGCAACGACTCGCGAAGCGACACCGAAGTCAAAGAGCCACAGCACTGCAGCGGTGCTCGTAAAGACCAATCCCACAAACTGTGCGAAACGTTTGGGTGGGCCGGCGACCATGCGATGGTCGGTCTTGATGCGCGGCGTGAGCACTTTGGTGGCGAGCAGCGCGAGCGGGCTGAACGCCGGCCCCGTGCTCACGCGAGCGAGAAACCCGTAGACGAGCGGAACGAGCAACCACGCAGCACCAGTCACCGAATAAGCCGTTCCCATGACGACGACTCCGGCGGCTACGAGCCGAGCGGAGGTTTCATTTACCGGATGGGGGAAGGGGAAGCGCTTCGACATACGAGGGAGGCTATCAAATTGTTGAGTAATTCAGTCGGGTTTAGGAGTCGAGTGCGAACACACACCACACGGGTTCTGGGCGTGCTTTCGTAGGCTCGCGCGAGTGGATATCGCCCGCGATCTGATGATTGTCGCGTTAGCGCTGGCTACCAGCACGCTGGGCGCAATCGGTGGGTTGGGTGGAGCCATCATCCTTGTGCCACTTCTGACCTTGGGCGGCATGAGTATCTCGAGCGCTGCACCACTCGGGTTGGTGAGCGTCATCGCTGGGTCGGTCGCCGCAGGGCGCCGGCAAGTGGGCGACGGCACGGTGAACCATCGGTTCGCGGTGGTCACCGAACTCGGCGCCACGTCGGGTGCGGTTATCGGTGTTTTTCTCTCTGGTGCACTGTCTGAACGCGCGCTCCTCTGGTGTCTCGCAGCATTCGCCGTCGCGGCTGCGGTGCTCGGAGCGCGGCGCAAGGGCATGCGTTGGCAACCCGATGCATCACTCACAGCTGACGATGTCGGAGAGCGCCAAGGCTCGCTCGCGGGCGCCTACCTGCTCGACGACAGTGTGGTGCCGTACGTGCCGACGCGCATGAAGTTGGGCATCGGTCTCATGACGGTCGCGGGTGTCGTGACAGGGCTGGCTGGTGTCGGTGGTGGATTCTTGAAGACACCGTTGTCGAGCGAGGTCATGCGGCTTCCAGCCAAAGTTGCGGCGGGTACGAGCACCTTCACGATTGGGCTTACTGCTTCGGTGGCGCTCGTGCTCATGGCTATCGAAGGTCGAATCGTTGCGTCAGACGCGGCACTCGTTGTGCTCGGCGCACTAGCCGGAGGCACCATCGGTGCGCGCGTGCAAAAGAAACTGTCGCCGCCAGTAGTACGACGAATGACTGCGTTCGTTCTCGTCATCATCGCTGCGGTACTGGTGGTACGAGCGTGAAGTCTTCACGTATCGACCTTTCACAAATCATCGGAGTGCTCGTTGTCGTGGCCGGTATCACCGCACTCGTCGGCGTGGTGGTGGGTGGTGCGGTAGGCCGAGTTCTGGACATTGCCGCCGTAACAGCACTGGCGGCGGCGCCAGGTGGTTGTACTTTC
>RGSV01000159.1 GCA_010025655.1 Acidimicrobiia bacterium | reverse complement strand
ATGCCATCGCGGGCATACACCTCGGCAAGTCGTTCGGCGGGCGTTGATGTGGTCGCCGACCCATCAGTGCTCGCTGCGTCGACAGGTGCCTGCTCGGTTGCTGCACCGATCGGCAGCAACACCACAGTGCCGCCGACACCACTCGCATCAAGTGTGGCAACCCACACGTGACTCAGTTGGCCGCCAGCACCGAGTGCTGCCACGAGTGCGGCAGGAGTTTCAGGAATCGACAACGACTCGACCGCCACCGTCGTCGACGCTCGTGAGTCGAGCAACTGATTCCACGCCAGCACACCGCCAACGGGCAGTGCCGCTACTGCGACGACGGTTGCTGCCAATGCCACACGGATGGCGCGACGCTGTCGCGCGGCCGAGACGCTCACCAACGCACCATTAAGCATGAAGTGCAAGGGCTGCTCGATGTGTCGTTCGTTTCGGTGGGTGCGCTCACCCGCACCGAGTTGATCAATGTCTTCGCCCCGCTCGGTGGCGTCGACGTGTTGCTCGACCGCCCGGTCGTCTCGGTGGCGGTCGACGGCACGCCGACGCAACTCGCTGGCCCAGGTGAGCAATCGTTCGCTATCGACCGTGTCGTCGACATCCTCATTGCCCGCCGCCCGAATGAGAAAGAGTCTGAGCGGTTCGCGCGCCATCGTGAAGTGTGGAACGGAGTCGTCAAGCGAGTCGGTGCGGGTGTCGAGCTCGCTCCCGAAGTTGACACCACGCCGGCCGGGCTCGCCGACGCGAGCAATTTCATGCGTCGCGTGCTCGGCGGTGCCATGCAGGTCTGGCAATTGTCGGCTGCACCGGTGCTCGACAAGACGCTGAATCCCAAGCGCGTCGATATGTATTCCCTCGACCGCGCAGAGGTGGTGATGGTGTTCGCTTCGGTGGCGCCCAGTGCGCTGAGCGGCGCCGACCTGCCCGTGTCGGTGATGATTGACAGCCCGTTCAATGATCCCATTGTCAGCCGAGCCGCCGTGCAACGCTTGCTTGATGCAGGAATCGGCGTGGCGGTGATGCGCGAGGTCTCGGCGCGCGAAGAATCGGCGACCACAGTGGCCGGCGACGACGACGTCACTTCCGCAATCAACGAAGCGTTGGGTGACTCGTTCGGCACCCTGCAAACAACCTCGTGGGACGCACCCGTCTCGGGTGTTGCGGCCCGTATCACCCTGGGTTCGCAGTTCGCTGCACTGGCGCGCGACGACTCACAATGACGAACGCCATCGACGACGACACGCTCGCTCTGGCTCGCACGGCTGCCCGTGCCGCCGACGATAAACAAGGCGCCGACATTCGCGTCATTGATGTTTCATCCGTGCTGCCAATCGTCGGGCTGTTCGTAGTGACGAGCGCGGGCAATCCGCGACTCGTGCGCACGATTGCCGGCGAAGTTGAAGATCGACTTCGTCTCGAGCATCGGCGCTCGCCCGTGCGCACCGAAGGCTTATCGGAGTCGCAGTGGATTCTGCTCGACTACGGCGACGTCGTCGTGCACATCTTTGCCGAAGAGACACGGCGCTTCTACGAGATCGAGCGGTTGTATCGCGACCGCCCGAACCACGATTGGCGCTAACAGCCAGCCGGTGACGACCGCGGTCGTCATCCGATAGGTTTACGAGGCGATTTCGGGGCTGTAGCTCAGTTGGTAGAGCGCCTCCATGGCATGGAGGAGGCCAGGGGTTCAATTCCCCTCAGCTCCACAAGATTCTTGCGAGAGAATCTGCAGCACAAACGTGTGTGCCAGCAGAGCCGGGTAGCTATCGAGAAACGCGAACGGCGTCGCCGGCGGCGCCCGAAGCAGTCACCGTGATCGTCCAACCGTCGACGGTCAAAGCTTGTCCGACTCGTAGCGGTGCGGTGGCGAGGTACGTGTTGCGGTCGAGGGTAAGGCCTTGCACTCGAAGTGGTCCGCCACCTGTTGTGCCGCTCGGGTCGATGGTGTACACCAGCACTCCCTGATTGCTCTCACTCACGAACTCGTCCATGGCTCCCGGGCGGCGCACCTCGAGCCCGACGAGTTTTCCGCTGGCTCCCCGCAACAACAACAACTCCGACGACTTCGCCGTGGAGCCGAGTGGTGAGAGCGTTGCGGTGAACTCACCCGCGTTGTTTGCGCACAGCACTTCAGCATCTTCCAGCCAGCCTTGTAGGAATCTCTGCCAGCCGAACATGCCCTTCGTCCACGCGTATCCCATGAAGTCCCACTTGCCCGTGTAGTGGTGTGTGGTTCTGACTTCGTCGCTTAGAGACATGGCGTAGAGGTCGGTCAGTCCGATGAGGTGACCGAACTCATGGACGATGGTCATGGGATCACGCCAAGCGTCCGCGCCCGTCATGGTGGCGCTGAAGATTGCCTTCTCGCCGGTCATGAGTGGCGCAGATTGTGGGTAGGGCATCGCAGGTGAGTACGCGATTTGGTTGCTGCGCAGGCTCGGTGGGGCCATAACTACGAGTACGTCGACTCCGCTGAAGTTCACTTGTTGGTCGAGCTCGCGAACGATGTCGGCCACGTAGGTATCGCCGCGACCACCTCCATACGTGCCCATTCCCCACGACTCGGCGGCTCTTCCGACACGCAGGTAGTTGGGCAACGTCGAGAACTCAAAGCTGAGTGCTCCATTGGAGAGATTGCCAAAGACGCTGGTCAGTGCGCGGGTGATGGGAAGCATGTCGGTCGCAGGGCTCCCGGTCGCAACCACGTCGGGGAAGTCGACCGGCAGCATCATCACGCGCACCGACCCTGCCGAGGGAATTCGTTCGGCGAACTTTGGGAAGCCGTTCGACACCTGCCAATACGTGGTTCGAGGTGTTTCTTGATCGGCGCATTGTGCGTCGGGGGAAAATCCACCCGTCGTAACCGGAAGCGTGGTTGCGGTAGGGGTAACGGTTGTCGTTGTGGTACGCGGCGTGACTTGCGAAGTTCTCGTCCATACCAAACGCTTGCCGACCCTCTTGCACGTGAGCGTTACAGACTTTGCAACCGTCGTAGCCCCGATGGTTCGGCAGGCGGTGCCTGACTTGGTCGGAACGGCCGCTTCAGGCGGTGAGACGCTGATCGGCAGCACACTCGTCAACAATGAAGCACCAATGGTGGCGGTTTGACAGATGATGCACATGTCGTGGCAACTCCGAATTCATCGGAAAATGCCATACTAAGCGCATGCCGCGCACGGTGATTGCTCAAATTTCTGACACGCATATCCCTGGGCGTGGCGAAGCGTCGCATCCGGGTGCCGACCCCGTGGGCAATCTCACGGTCGCACTCGCGCACGCCTCACAGCGTTGTGCGGGTGTGGTGATCACCGGTGACTGCGCA
>RGSV01000158.1 GCA_010025655.1 Acidimicrobiia bacterium | reverse complement strand
CCTGTTACGCACTGCTGCCGTACTCCAATCGGATTGGGCATTGCCGCTTCGATTGGCTGGGCTCGGCCTACACCACGCGGCAGAACTTTGGGGACCATCCGCATTCGCTGCATGGGGTCGGATGGCAGCGCTCCTGGGAAGTTCTGGCCGCTGATGAATCGGCCATCACCCTCGGGCTGACCCACGTGCCCGATGCCGATTGGCCAACGGTGTCGCGACGCTCCAGTTCGCCACTGCTGAAGTTGGTCAGGGCTTCGTCGTGCTCGCCCAGCAGATTGCCCGCAGCGTGCTCGGGGTCGACACGGTGTTACTCGAACCGATTTCGACCGATATCGGTAGCGCCGGCAGCACTTCGGCCTCTCGGCAAACATGGATGAGCGGCGGTGCGGTCGACGGCGCGTGTCGCCTCGTGCGCGAGAGATTGTTTGCCACCGTGGCCGAGCAGAACGGACTCGATCCTCTACGTCTCGCGATTGACGGCACCGACGTAGTCGACACGATGGGGGCTCTGCGTGTGCCGGTTGCTGATGCGACGCGCGGTCTCAGCTTTGATGAGACCTTCGAGCACCACCATCGCAAGACGGAAGAGCTCGACGAGAACGGCCAAGGCAACTGCCATGTGGCGTTCGCGTTCGTGGCACATCGCGCCGTTGTCGATGTCGACCCCGACCTGGGGCTAGTCAAGGTGGTGCAAGTGGCAACTGCGCAAGACGTGGGTCGGGTGCTCAACCCGCTAGCCGCTCTCGGTCAGATCGAGGGCGGCATCGCCCAGGGTCTCGGCTTGGCCGTGATGGAAGAAATCGTGCTGCGTGATGGCAAGATGCGCAACCCGTCGTTCACTGATTATCTCCTACCGACCGCCCTCGATGCTCCGGATGTGGTGGCGACGATGATTGAAGAACCTGAGCCACAGGCACCTCTGGGCGCCAAAGGCATCGGCGAACCACCTTGCATCTCGGTGACACCAGCAATCGTCGCTGCGATTCGTGCTGCGACTGGTCGTGAGCTACCACGCACGCCGGTGCGACCACAAGACATCGTCTTTGGGCCGTAGCGAGATATTCGGCCCGCAGCGCACCAGCACTCGTGTGTTAGAGCGCCGCTAGAGCCAGCCGAGTTCGCCAGGCCGCCGTCGTGTCGGCGTTGCATCGGCGTTCTGCCTCTCGCCAGCCGTCGCACGTGCTGCTTCTCCACGTGCTGCCGCGGCTGCGACTGGTTCACGACGAGGCGCGCCCGCCGAACCCTCGGTCCATTGCACTTCAACACCGATTGAACGCATGTCGCGTTGCACCGACCGCTTCTGCGACGGCTCAACGAACGAAACAACCACACCTCGGGCGCCAGCACGCCCGGTTCGGCCAGCGCGGTGCACATAGTCCTTCGGGTCATCCGGCGGGTCGCACTGCACCACGCACGGCACGTCGTCAATGTGAATGCCACGAGCCGCGACGTCAGTAGCAACCAGCACATCGGCACGACCCTGGCGAAAATCTTGCAAAGCGTTCTGTCGTTGCGCCTGCGAGCGATTGCCGTGAATCACTGCACAGCGCACGCCGAGAGATTCGAGTTGACGAGCAAAACGATCTGAGCCGTGTTTGGTGCGACAAAACGCGATCACATTGCCGTGCTCGGCCACGAGTTCACCGACACGGGCCGCCCGATCAGCGCGCATCAGCACCTCAAAGACGTGTTCGATATCGGGCTCGGCGTCGGCACTCTTGGTGGCAAGCTGCAGCGGGTTGCTGAGATAGTCCTTTACGATGCTGCCCACTGCCCCGTCGAGCGTGGCGGAGAACAACAGCATCTGTCGCTCACGCGGCACGCGATCGAGAATGCGCTTCACACTCGGCAGAAAGCCCATGTCGGCCATACGGTCAGCCTCGTCAATCACGACCATGCGAACGTCGCGCAGGTCAATGTCACGACGTTTCATGAGGTCTTCGAGGCGACCGGGGGTTGCGACGACAATTGAACAACGACGCAAACGTTGCACCTGCGGGCCGTAACCTGCCCCACCGAACACCGACGTAGTGAAGTACTTGCGGTCAACATCGAGCAGGTGAATCTCACGCTGCACCTGTTGCGCCAGCTCTCGAGTCGGCACCAACACCAAGCCGCTCGGCCGACCCTGCGCGTGGTTACGCAGGCGTTCGACCAAGATCAACCCGAAGGCAATCGTCTTACCCGAGCCTGTCGGGGCCTTGCCACAGATGTCGCGACCACTCAACCCGGGCGGCACCGTCAACGTTTGGATCTCGGTGGGGGCGGTTATCTCACGCCGCGCAAGCGACGCCACCAACGGCTGGGCAACGCCCAGTTGCAGAAAATCGCTCAGGATTTACGCGCCAAGCACACGTTCAACGTACGAATTGACGAAACGACGTTCAGGGTCGAGTTGAGCACGCAATGCAGAGAACTGATCAAAGAGCGCGTACTGCCGGCGCAACGTTTCGGCACCTTGAAAGTGTAACTTGCCCCAGTGCGGACGACCATCCAATGGCGCAACAATTTCTTCGACTTTACGAAAATACGGTTCATACTCCATGCCTTTGTACATGTGCACTGCGATATATGCCGACTCGCGACCGTAGGAGGTCGAAAGCGCAACATCGTCGGCACCCGTGACCCGCACTTCTACAGGGAAACTCACCTTGAACTTTTCGCGCTCGACCATCGCCACGATGCTGCGCAATGCGTCCGGCAATGCCGCGCGCGGAATCGAATATTCCATCTCGTGAAACCGCACGAGACGTCGTGTGGCAAACACGTTGTGACTCGCCTCGACGAACTCTTGGCGACCCGACGACGGCAACGCAGTCGCCAGACGCGGAATCAACCCTGGCATCGCCTTGCCCACCGCACACACCGCGCCAAACGCATAGTTCTCGAGCACCGTCTTGTTGAGCCACTTTCTCACCGTCGAGCGAGGTGCTGCAGGCTCGTCGGTGCGGGTGTTGTGCTTGGTGAGCGCCCAACGAGTGTGGGGCACCCAATAAAACTCGAAGTGGTCGGCGCTTTCGGTGATTGAGTCAAAGTTGTCGAGCACATCATTGAGGCGGCGTGCTTCTTCCACCGCGCGCAAGCGAAAGGCCGGCACGATGCGCATATCAACGTGGGTGAGGATGCCGAGCGACCCGAGCGACACGCGACCAAGACGCCACACCTCGGCATTTTCGTCAGGCGAACACTGCAGCCATTCACCCGATGCCGTCACGAGTGAAAAGCCGGCTACTTGTCCTGCCAGCCCGGTGAATTCGAGACCCGTGCCATGCGTACTTGTCGAGATCGATCCTGCAACGGTTTGTGCAGTGATGTCACCCATGTTGGCGA
>RGSV01000157.1 GCA_010025655.1 Acidimicrobiia bacterium | reverse complement strand
TCGTCGGTTTCGCCAAAGAGTTCTCGTCGCTCGCTATGCCCGACGATCACGTACTGCACACCAAGTTTGGCTAAGAACGCGGGTGATACTTCGCCGGTGAACGCCCCCTTTTCTTCTGGGTGACAATTTTGTGCGCCAAGCTTCAAGCGCAGTTGGTCGGCGTCGATCAACGTTTGAATGCTGCGCAGGTCGGTGAACGGAGGATGCACCGTCACTTCCACTGCATCAAAATCTTCTTTCTGCAACAAGTACGCCAGCTTCTGAACACACTGAATCGCCTCAAAGTGATTGTTGTTCATCTTCCAGTTGCCGCTGACAATCGGCGTACGCTCAGACGACATTGGGTGCCTCGCGCAATGCTTGCAGGCCGGGAAGGTCACCGAACTCGATGAACTCCAACGACGCGCCTCCCCCAGTTGACACATGGTCGACTTCGTCGTTCAATCCGAATTGCGCGAGTGCCGCGGCCGAGTCACCACCACCTACCACCGTGAACGCTTTCGTGTCAGCCATTGCCTGAGCCACAGTACGGGTTCCCTTGGCAAAGCGTGCGTCTTCAAACACGCCCATCGGGCCGTTCCAGAACACCGAGCGAGCCTCCATGATCGCGTCGCTGAACGCCGCTGCGGTGCCCGGCCCGACATCCATCCCCTTGGCGCCATCGGGCAGACGCACGCCAAAGGTTGCATACGTCCCATCGGCATCGAGACCGATGATGTCCTCTGGCAAAAGGATGTTGTCGTGCTGTGCCAGCAGGTTGCGACAGTGGTCGACTTGGTCTCGCTCGCAGATCGAATCACCGACAGGGTTGCCCTTGGCGGCGAGAAAGGTAAAGCACATTCCCCCGCCGATGAGCAAGTGATCGACGATCTTCACCAATGCGTCGATCACACCGAGTTTGTCGCTCACCTTGGCACCACCGAGCACCGCCACGAACGGTCGCTTGGGATTGTCGCGCAGTCGCTCGACAACTTCGACCTCGCGCTGCACGAGGCGCCCTGCTGCCGATGGCAATGTCTTCGGCGGGCCAACAATCGAAGCGTGGGCGCGATGTGCGGCACCGAACGCGTCGTTCACGTATGCATCAACACCGCGCACGAGTTCGGCGACGAAGGCAGGGTCGTTGCCTTCCTCACCGGGTGAGAACCGTAGGTTCTCGCGCAACTCGACCCCGGGTGCTAGCTCAGCGAGGCGGGCCCGCACGGGTGCCAGTGAATATTTCGGGTTTGGCGCACCTTTGGGCCGGCCGAGGTGGGTCGCGCACACGACCTTTGCGCCTCGCTCGACCAACCACTGAATGGTTGGCAGTGCTGCGCGAATGCGAAAGTCGTCGGTAATGATCCGGGCGCTGTCTGGACCCGACATCGGAACATTGAAATCGGTGCGCACCAGCACGGTCTTGCCGCGCACATCACCAAGATCTTCCAAGACGGGCAGCTTCATGGGTGAGTCGTCAGGCGATGGCGCGGCCGATGTGTGTAGTCACATCGACGAGGCGGCACGAGTATCCCCACTCGTTGTCGTACCAGCCGAGCACCTTCACCAGCGAACCCATGCTCATTGTCAGTTCGGCATCAAAGATGCACGAGTGGGGGTTGGTCACGATGTCGCTTGACACGATCGGCGCAGTGCAATATTCGAGCACACCCTTCAGCGGACCAGACGCGGCAGCCTTGAACGCCGCGTTGATCTCCTCAACCGCGGCGGGTTTCTGCAGGTTCGCGACAAAGTCGGTGATTGAGCCAGTCGGCACCGGCACGCGCAGCGCAGTGCCGTCGAGTTTGCCCTTCATTGACTCCATCACGAGGCTGGTTGCGCGTGCGGCACCCGTTGACGTCGGAGTGATGTTGATCGCTGCCCCACGCGCACGACGCAAGTCGCTATGCGGGCCGTCGACCAGCATTTGGTCGCCGGTGTACGCATGAATCGTGGTCATGAGGCCGTTGACCACGCCGAATGCATCGTCAAGCACCTTGACCAACGGCACGAAACAGTTGGTGGTGCAGCTCGCGTTCGACACCACCTTGTGCGCTTTGGCGTCAAACGTGTGGTGATTCACGCCGTAGACGAACGTGGCATCAGCGCCTTTGCCAGGTGCCGAGATAATGACCACCTTGGCGCCGGCATCGAGGTGCGCCGCCGCTTTGTCGCGGTCGGTAAAGAAGCCCGTCGACTCAATCACGACATCAACACCGTGGGCCTTCCACGGCAGATTCTTGGGGTCACGCTCTGAGAGCACTTTCAGAGTCTTTCCGTTGATGCTGATGCCGTCGTCGGTTGCTTCAATCGTGTCAGGCAACACGCCGAGCACCGAGTCGTACTTCAGAAGATGTGCCATCGTCGCCTTGTTGCCGAGGTCGTTGACCGCAACGATCTCGATGTCACTTGCGTTCTTGCGCGCCGCGCGCCAAAAGTTTCGCCCGATACGGCCAAAGCCGTTGATACCGACTCGTATTGTCATGGCAGCGAGCCTAGTTTTTTTCTATGTCGCGGTGCGCTACGCGTGCCGCAACACCACGATTCGCCAAGCGCTGACTGAGGGCTTCAGCAATCGCGACCGAGCGATGGCGCCCACCAGTGCAACCCACCGCAATCGTGAGGTAACTCTTGCCCTCGTTTCGATAGGCCGGAATCAACGACTCAAACAACCCTTCGACACGATCAAGAAAGTCGCGCGTCGCTGGTTGCTCGAGCACGAACGCGCGCACTGGCTCGTCTTTGCCGCTCAGAGGTCGTAACGCTTCGTCATAATGCGGGTTGGGGATGAACCGCACATCAAACACGGTGTCAACATCAAGCGGCAGGCCGTGCTTGAAACCGAACGACATCACCGACACCTGCAGCGTGTCGGGCAGATCTTCAAACGAGAACAATTCGGTCATCTGGGTTTTGAACTGGGCGATTTGTAGAGCACTCGTATCGATGACCTTGTCGGCGAATTCGCGCACGGGCTCGAGCAGGTCGCGCTCGTGCTCAATGGCCTCTGACACGGTGCCGGTTTCGGTGCGCAGTGGGTGACGACGCCGCGACTCGGTATAGCGCTTCACCAGCGACTGCGTCGATGCTTCGAGGAACAAGATGCGCACATCGTGACCGGCCCCGCGCAGGCGGGGTACGAGTTTCACCGCGTCAGTCTGTTGAGACGCCGTGCCGATGACAAGCGCAAGACGTGACGGCGAGTCGACACTTTGACCAGCCAGCTCAACGAACTTATCGACCAACTCAACGGGCATGTTGTCGACCACGAACCAGCCGAGATCTTCGAGCACATCAGCAGCCTGCGAACGGCCTGCTCCGGACAACCCAGTGATGAGCAGAATCTCCGCCACGACGCGAAGGCTACTGAG
>RGSV01000156.1 GCA_010025655.1 Acidimicrobiia bacterium | reverse complement strand
CGCCCACCACGCCCTGTTCGAGCACGAGATGCACACCGCTGCAATGGTCGTCGACGAACAACCAGTCGCGCTCGTTTAGGCCATCGCCATAGAGCGGAATCTTCTTGCCATCGAGCAGATTCGTCGTAAATAGTGGTATCGCCTTTTCTGGGTATTGCCACGGCCCGAAATTGTTGGTGCAGCGCGTGACGAGCACCGGCGTGCCGTGCGTCGAGTGATACGACAAGGCAATCAGGTCGCTGCCGGCTTTCGAGGCGGAATATGGCGATCGCGGCTCAAGCGGGTCGGTCTCTTTCGACGAACCTACTTCGACACTGCCGTACACCTCGTCGGTGCCGATGTGCAACACGCGCTGCATGCCGAGTCGTCGTGCAGTATCGACGACGACGTTGGTGCCGAAACAATTCGTGAGAATGAAGTCTTCGCCACTCGCGATCGAGCGATCGACGTGGCTCTCGGCCGCGAAGTGCACCACCCAGTCGTGACCCGCCATTGCCGCCTCGATGTCTCCCGGGTGGCAGATGTTGCCCTTCACAAATGAAAAGCGTGGGTTGTCGTCGAGGTCGCGCATCGTCGACAAGTTGCCGGCATACGTGAGTGCGTCGTACACCGTGATGCTGTGATCGGTGTTGCGCAACACCCAGCGCGCGTAGTTGCTGCCGATGAACCCGGCACCGCCGGTAACGAAGATCTTCACGACTGACCAGCACCCCGCAGAGTGCCGGAACACTGTTGCGTCACGTGCGCATTCCCCATATCGGTTGCAGGTTCGCGGCTATCTCGCTGCGCTTCGGGTTGGCTTGGTCGCGCTTGCTCAACGTGGGTGACGCGATGCCCCAGTCGGCACCGATTGCCGGGTCGTTGTATGCGACGCCAAGTTCGTCGTTGGGGTTGTAGTAGCCGTCGACCAGATACGTGATGGTCATGTCAGTGAGCGACGCAAAACCGTGTGCGACTCCTGGTGGAATGAACACACCACGATGGTCGTGTGTGCCGTCATTGCGCGCACCGAGGTCGATCACTTGCGTGGCGCCGTCGGTGGGCGAACCCTTGCGCAGGTCGTGCAGCACCACCCGACAGGTTCCGTAGGGCACGTACCAATAGTCGGCTTGATGCAGGTGATAGTGCAATCCGACGATGGCACCAGCCTTGCGGTCACCACGGTTTCCTTGAATCATCTCACGCCCGAGCGGAAACCACTCGCGACGATAGGTCTCGATGAAAAACCCGCGTTCGTCACCGTGCATCTGAGGCTCGACGATCTGCACGCCTTTGATGACGTCGGATTCAGTGATCTTGGGCATCAGGCGTCGAGCTCGACCTTCGAGTCATCGCCCAGCATCAGGCGCAGTGCGCGTGGGCGGCGTTGCGAACGCACCACTTCGACGTTGCGGCCGAGCAGCGAATCGCTCATCTTGTGCACATCATTTACCGTGCAGCCGTCGAGCAGCACCGAGTGCTCAAGTTCAGAGTGCACGATATTGCACTTGTTGCCCACCGAGGTATAGGGGCCGATGTAACTGTTCTCGACCACAGTGTCGTGGCCGATGACTACCGGACCGCGCACGCGCGAGTTGACAATCTTGGCGCCCTTCATGATGACGACGCGACCCTCGATCTGCGACGAGGCATCGACGCTGCCCTCGTTGCGCGGCTCGAGCACCTCGAGCACCAGACGGTTGCACTCGAGCAATGGGTCTTTCTTGCCGGTGTCGATCCACCAGCCACGCAGCACCTCATGGCGCACGGTCTTGCCCTGCTCGATCAGCCATTGAATTGCGTCGGTGATTTCCAACTCGCCGCGCTTCGACGGCTTGATGGCGCGCACTGCCTCATTGATCGTCTTGTCGAAGAGATACACACCGACGAGCGCAAGGTCGCTCGGCGGGTCTTTCGGCTTTTCAACAAGGCGCTTCACATGACCTTCTTTGGTGACCTCAGCGACACCAAACTGCCGCGGATCATCGACGTGACACAACAAGATCTGCGCCGTCGGTGCCGTCTTGCCGCCTTTGACGCGCGCCGACTCAAACTCGCTTACGAAACCTTCAAGACCCTGTTCGAGCATGTTGTCGCCCAGATACATGACGAAGTCGTCGTCACCGAGAAACTCGTGGGCGATCAGCACGCAGTGTGCCAGCCCGAGCGGTTGGTCTTGCGGTATGTACGTCGCTTTAACGCCAAACTGCGAGCCGTCGCCGACTGCCGACATGATTTCTTTGCGGGTGTCGCCGACGATGATCCCGATCTCGTTGATACCCGCCTTCTTCATGGCTTCGATGCCGTAGAACAGAATCGGTTTGTTAGCGATCGGCACCAATTGTTTGGCGCTGGTGTGGGTGATGGGTCGCAGCCTGGTACCGGCGCCGCCAGCGAGGATGAGCCCTTTCATCGCGAACTAAGGCTAGTTGAGCACGAATAACTAGGGTTTTCATCGTGCCACACACCTATCTGCACGCCTTCACAAAACCGTCGCGCAGCGAGTTTCTCACGATGGTGCGTGGCGAGGGCGCCCGCGTGTACGACTCGAATGGCAAGGAATACATCGACGGCATGGCGAGCCTGTGGTACTGCAACATCGGCCACGGTAATAAAGAAATGGCTGACGCGATCGCCAAGCAGGTGACCACCCTCGAGTCGTACAACAACTTCGACCCGTTCTCGACCGACATCACAGACGTGCTTACCGACAAGCTGCATTCGTTGTCGCCGATGACAGACAACCGAGTGTTTCTCTGTTCAAGCGGATCTGAGGCCGTCGACACCGCGATGAAACTGGCGCGCCTCGCCCACGTGCAGGCCGGGCGACCCGAGCGCACGATCATCATCTCGCGTGGTCGCGGATATCACGGCACCAATTTCGGGGGCACGAGCGCACAGGGTCTGCCGCTCAACAAAATTGGATACGACCCGCTGGTACCCGACGTGACGCAAGTCGACCCCGACGACATCGAAGCCTTGTCGGTGATGGCCTGCTCCAGCGGGCAAAGCTGGATCGCCAGCGACCGCATGCCCCGCGCTTTGGCCGGGGACTCGGAGGTCCAGGCCCACATGGGTTTGCTGGGCAAAGACACCGGTTTGGCCATGCAAGCGGCCCAAGAAGTGGGCTTTGTCGGTTTGCTCGCTCCGGTGGCCGCCGCCACCTTTGCCCAGGCCTGCGACCAAGGCTGGGCCGAACGCGATGATGCGGCCATGCTGGCTTTTTTGCGCACCCACCTGAACCAGGCCTGAGTGGGTGCCAACAACCCCACACCCGGGTGGGCGCAGGGGCCACTCCTACAATGAACCCATGATTGCACGCGAACCCACCATCGAACGCTTGGCCACCGCCCGCGCCCTGTTGCTCACCC
>RGSV01000155.1 GCA_010025655.1 Acidimicrobiia bacterium | reverse complement strand
GTCGGCGCTGGCGTGGTCATCCTGCATCAAACCGACTCGGTCGCTGGCAACACGCTCGCTGGTGTGGTCGGTCTGCTCGGCTTGATCGTTGCCATCACTGGTTGGTCGGGCAGCAGGTTCGAGTCACGACAATCTCTGTCTGGTTCACTCCCCACCCAAGCGCGCAACCTGGTGCTTGCTGGCATCGTTGGTAGTTCCGTGGCCGCATTTGCGGGGCAGGTGTTTAGCCGCGACGAGCGTCTCGAAATTCGCCCATGGTTGCCCGTGTGGCTGGTTTGGGTGCTGGCAATGGCTGGGGCTCTGTACCCCATCTTCACCCTGGTGCAGGATCTACGCAACAAGGAAATTGCTCGTTCGGGAGGATCAATCACTTGGTTGGTTCTACGACTGCCAGTCATCAGTCTCGTGACGTTGACACTCGTGATCTCCGTGTTACAGCTCACCACCGTGCAGGCTGTTCGTGCCGTGGTCATCACATTTGCCGGCGTCGCTGCAGCAGTGTGCTTTTATCGGGCGCGCTCAATCGCCGGCACAATCAGCACGATGTGGTTCCGAAACATCGGTGTCTTGATGGGGCTGGCATTCGTCTTGGTTGCATTCGCACTTCGCGCCGATTCATCTGCACCTCGTTTCCGTGGTGGCATCTTCAGCGTGTTGTTGATTGCCGGAGCCCTCGTAATCGCAAGCACGTTCGTTGAGGCGCGACACGTGCAACGGCGGCGCTTCGATACCAAGAGTGACCAACTCGGACAACGACTAGTGGTTGCTGGTGGAATCATCGGATTCGTAGCACTCGGACAACGCCTGCTGTTCAGCGATGGCGTCTTCCGAATGTCGATTTTCTGGTGGTTGTTCTTCACCATTGTCGGCAGCTTCACACTGACCAAGACGAAATACGGCAACTGGATCTTCGCCGTTGGTGGCAACAAGGACGCTGCTCGCGCTGTCGGTGTACCTGCCGACAAGGTGAAGACAGCGCTGTTCATGGCTACTTCGTTGATGGGCTGCTTCGTTGGCACGATGATCCTCATGCGATTGAACTCTGTACAGGCCCAGCAGGGTGACGGTCAAGAGTTTGAGTACATCATCGCCGCAGTCGTCGGCGGCAACCTCATGACCGGCGGCTACGGGTCGGTGATTGGTGCGTCACTAGGCGCGCTCATCATGGCAATTTCGAAGAACGGCATTCCCGCTGCACGATGGAACCAAGACGGTCGCTTCATCTTCCTTGGCGTCGTTCTACTCGTCGCGGTTCTCGTCAATAACTACGTGCGAAAGAAGGCGAACGAGCAACGATGAACACCTCGGCCCCCATACTCGAACTGCAGGACATCAGTAAGTATTTCGGCAACGTCACCGCGCTTGAAGGCATCTCCACCAAGGTCTTTGCCGGTCAGGTTACGTGCGTGCTTGGCGACAACGGTGCCGGTAAGTCGACGTTCATCAAGATCATCAGCGGTCTGCACAAGCCCAGTAAGGGCAAGTACATGTTCGAAGGTCAGGAAGTATTCTTCGAGTCGCCTCGCGAAGCGCGCTCACGTGGCATCGCCACGGTGTATCAAGACCTCGCCGTCGCACCACTCATGTCGGTGTGGCGCAACTTCTTCCTTGGTTCCGAACCGGTCAAGCACTTCGGCCCAATTAAGCGAATTGATGCCAAGTTCGCCCGCGAAACCACCAAAACCGAAATGCTCAAACTCGGTATCGATGTGCGCGACATCGACCAACCCGTGGGCACGATGTCAGGTGGCGAACGTCAAAGTGTCGCAATTGCTCGTGCCGTGTACTACGGGGCAAAGGTTCTCATTCTCGACGAACCAACGTCGGCGCTCGGCGTTCGCCAAACCGACTTGGTGCTTGGCTTCGTGCGCAAGGCAGCCGAGCGCGGACTCGGAGTCATCCTCATCACCCACAATCCACAGCATGCGTTGCCGGTTGGAGACCGCTTCTTGTTGCTCAATCGGGGTCAATCACTCGGTGAGTTCGAGAAGCGGGAGTTGACGCTCGAACGTCTCATTGAGTTGATGTCGGGTCGTGTCCGAGCGAGCTGACCTCACGCGATACCTAGTGAACTGAACCATGACGATTACCGATGCCCAATGGCGTTCACTGATCGACGCTCGAATTAACGAACCGACAAAGGCAAGTGAACTGTTGCGCCGTCGCAAGCGGCGTTCCCTGTTACGAGATGGTCAGCTCTTCATCGTCGCCGCTGACCATCCAGCACGCGGAATGCTCGGAGTCGGTGATGATCCGTTCGCAATGGCCGATCGCCGAAAACTGCTCAATGCTCTGCTCGTCGCTTTGAGCCACGAGGGTTGTGACGGTGTGCTCGGTAGCGCCGATGTCATCGACGAACTAGCTCTGCTCGGCGCGCTTGACGACAAGCTCGTGTTCGGCACCATGAATCGTGGCGGCATCATGGGCGCCTCGTGGGAACTTGACGATCGCATGACCGCTTATCGCCCGATCGATATTGCTCAACGCGGACTAGATGGCGGCAAGGTGCTCCTTCGATTGGCGAACGACGATGCCGGCACGGCACCGACTCTCGAAGCATGCGCACGCGTGGTGACCGAGATGGCCGATCTCGGAATGCCCATCATGGTCGAGCCGCTTCCGTATCGCGGTGGTCTACCTGGTCCGGCGAAGATGATCGACGACAACGACCTACTCGTGAAGGCTGTTTCCATCGCGTCGGGTCTGGGCTCGAGTTCCGCGCGCACCTGGTTGAAGGTTCCAGCGGCATCAGAAGTCGAACGGATGATGGCGGCAACGACATTGCCGGGTCTCATTCTCGGTGGAGCACCCGGACCCGACCCCGAAGCCACCTTCGCATCGTGGGAACGTTCGATGCGTGTGCCGAACGTGCGCGGTTTGGTCGTCGGCCGAGCGTTGCTCTTCCCCGCCGACGGTGATGTCGCCAGCGCGGTCGACCGCGCCGCACGAATCGTGCGTCCAACGTTGTAACGTCGGAACGATGCGAACCACCAAACTCACCACAGCGCAGGCAATCGTCAAGTACCTGGTGGCACAGCGCACGTTGATTGACGGTGTTGAAATGCCCCTCTTTCCTGGGGTCTATGCGATTTTCGGACACGGAAATGTCACGAGTCTCGGTGTAGCGCTCGAAGAGCACCGCGACGACATTCGCACCTGGCGCGGACAGAACGAGCAGGGCATGGCACTGGCAGCGTTGGGATTTACCAAGGCATTGCGTCGGCGCCAAATCATGGTTGCAACGTCGTCAATCGGCCCTGGTGCACTGAACATGGTCACCGCTGCGGGTGTCGCATATGTCGATCGTCTGCCGTTGCTGTTGCTGAGCGGTGACACCTTCGTGCATCGTGCGCCGGACCCCGTGTTGCAACAAGGAGAAAACTTCGGTG
>RGSV01000154.1 GCA_010025655.1 Acidimicrobiia bacterium | reverse complement strand
CCACTTGCGAGTGGTCGATGCCGAGTTCGCGGCCGAGTCGCTCGCCGTGGCGCTGAGCAAAGAGCATCGAGATCTGTGCGATCTCGCCGAGCAGGTCAAGGTCGGGGGCCAGACGCGCGATGGCGCCATCCAAGAACACCATGTTCTTTACGTACAGCATCAACTCTTTTGGCATGCGTGCGCCGTAGGCGAGCATCGCCTTCACGACGCGCTGCACTTCTTTCACAAGTTCTTCGCCAGAGAGCGTGGTGGGATCAATGGTCGGCTGGTCGAGACGTAGGTCTTTGATTACCGCATCGAGGTCGGTGTCCATTGGCAGTGCACCAAGGTCACGCAGCGCGGTGATCTGTCCCTTCACGTCGTTGGTGGTGGCCGACAGCATCAAGCGCAAGAAGGCGAGTCGGCGCACGCCGGTGAGTCGACCGACAATGCCGAAGTCGAGCAGGGCGGTACGCCCGTCGCGCATCACAAACAAGTTGCCACCGTGCAAGTCGCCGTGGAACACGCCGTAGAGCAACGCACCTTCCATGAATGCCACCATGCCGGTGCGAATCACGGCCTCGGTGTCGATGCCTGCCCCTTTCATGCCGGCGACGTCGTCAAACTTGAAGCCGTCGAGACGTTCCATCACGATGACACGTCGCGTGACGAGGCGCGGGTGCGGGCGCGGAATCACATAACCTTCCTGCTTCAGGTCGGCGAGAATGCTCGCGATATCCAACATGTTCGCTGCTTCGAGGCGGAAGTCGAGTTCTTCGACGATCGTCTCGGCGAACAACTCGACGAGCGCAGGAGGGTTGGCGAGTGCCGCAATCTTGATGCGGCCGACCAAGAACGGCGCGAGCCACGACATCACCTTCAGGTCTTTGCGCACGAGCGTGCTCACTCGTGGGCGCTGCACCTTCACCACCACCTGCTCTCCGCTGCGCAGCGTCGCGGCGTGCACCTGGGCGATCGATGCCGCGGCAATCGGTGCGCGGCTGAACTCGGCGAAGGTGTCTTCGAGTCGCGAACCCAAGTCAACTTCCACCACGCGCTGCACATCAGCGAAGTTTTCTGCGGGCACCTGGTCGCGGCAGCGCTTGAACTCATCGACCAATTCGGCGGGGAAGAGACCTTCACCGCTCGAGATGATCTGTGCGAGTTTGATGTACGTCGAGCCAAGTCGTTCGATTGCCACGCGCATGCGCAACGACAGGTCGGCGCGCGACGCCTCGGGGCTGGCGTACTTGCCACGGCGCTTGCGCAACCACCATGGCCCGAGCGCCCAACCGAGTCGTGCCACCACGACAACAAGGCGGCGCACCGGCGGAATACGTGGGGGGATCATGAGCGACGGCAATTCGGCGCGCGCCCGCACGCGAATGTCGTCGACGAGCGGCAACCATTCAGTGGTTGCGCGCGTCAGCAACCACGGCGGGGTATCGCTGAAGGCGGCCCACTCGCGATCAGCGGGGCGGCCGGTCAGGTTTTCCACTCCAGCAGTCTGCCGACGAACATTGTCCGGTCGTCGCGCCGAGCGCGCTAGTTGCGTGTGAAGTTGCGCACTGCCTGCAAGATGTCGTCAGCCAGATGCGGCTGGCACACGAGCAGGTCGGGCAGCCAGGTATCTCGTTCGTTGTAGACGAGCGGGCTGCCGTCAATGCGACTTGTGTGCAGGCCGGCTGCGCGCGCGACCGCAATGGGTGCGGCCGAATCCCATTGGTATTGCCCGCCAGCGTGCAGATACACGTCGACATTGCCGAGCACCACCGCCATGGTTTTGGCACCCGCCGAGCCGAGTCGCACACCATCGAAGCCAAGTTCTTGGGCGACGGCCGCAGCCACGGCCGGCGTGCGCGAACGCGATACCACCATCAGCGGCGTGCGCTCTTGCCGCGCCGGCGGTTGTGGCGCGGGCGACGTGCTGAGTGTGAGGCCAAGACCTGGCAGCGCGACGGCAGCATCGGTGAGTTCGCCGTGCGAGCCCGCGCTTCGTTGCCATAGCGCAATATGCACCGCCCAGTCGTCGCGGTCGCCTTCGCCGAACTCCGAGGTGCCGTCGAGTGGGTCGACAATCCATACGCGATCGGCCGATATTCGTCGAACGTCATCGGCACCTTCTTCGGAGAGCACTGCGTCGTCGGGGCGCACGCGATGCAAGGTGTCGACGATGAAGCGGTGGGCGAGTGCGTCGCCAGCATCCATCATGTACCACGGCGAAGCATCTTCTTGCAGCAGACGTTCGCGCAACTCAACCAGCTTCACTCCAGTCTCGTGTGCGAGACGCGTGGCGAGTTCGGCGTCGGTCAGAGATGCGGCGATCATTCGGGAGTACGACGCCCAAGCGTGATGGCGCGTCGTACGAGGTCGCGCACGGCAGTTTCGTCGGCACCGGAGTCGACGACGCGACGAATGCCATGCTCGAGAATCTCGGCGTCAGCTTCGTCAAACTCCGCGGTGCGCCGCGTGGTGGTGACGGTGCTCACCGCCAGCAAGACGAGTGCGGCCATCGCGGTGATGATGCCGGCGGCAAGTACAGCCTCGATGTTGTTGTCGGCGAGCGACGCCACGATCATGCCCGCGATGCCGCCGATGAAGCACAGCACACAGACGGCACGAATCAGCCGCACAGAAGCCAGTGACGTGCTCATTTCCGCACAAGAGGCTTGTAGCGCAGTCGCTTGGGTTGGTCGGCGTCAACACCAAGTTCTTTGCGGCGCCATGCCTCGTAGTCCTGAAAGTTGCCCTCGAACCAGCGCACCTGACTGTTGCCCTCGAACGCCAAGACATGTGTGGCGATGCGATCCAAGAACCAGCGGTCGTGGCTGATCACCACTGCACAACCGGGAAATGCTTCGAGCGCCGACTCGAGCGCGCGCAGTGTGTCGACGTCGAGGTCGTTGGTGGGTTCATCCAAGAGCAGAACATTGCCGCCGCTCTTCAAGAGTTTGGCGAGATGCACGCGATTGCGCTCGCCGCCCGACAGCTCACCAACCTTCTTCTGTTGGTCGCTGCCCTTGAAGTTGAAACTCGCAACATAGGCTCGCCCATGAATCTCCCGGCCGCCCACCTTCAACGTGTCGGCTCCGCCGGTGATTTCTTCATAGACGGTGTTGTCGGCGTTGAGTGAGTCGCGACTTTGATCGACGTAGCTCAACTGCACGGTGTCGCCTACCGTCACGGTGCCCGAGTCGGGCTGCTCTTGGCCGGTCAGCATGCGAAAGAGCGTCGTCTTGCCCGCACCGTTGGCACCGATGATGCCGACGATGCCTGCGGGCGGCAGCGAGAACGAGAGATTCTCGATGAGCAGTCGGTCGCCATACCCCTTGTTCAGGTTCTCCACTTTGATGACGGTGTCGCCCAATCGCTTGCCGGCAGGGATCGTGATCTCCAACTTGTCTGGGCCG
>RGSV01000153.1 GCA_010025655.1 Acidimicrobiia bacterium | reverse complement strand
GGCGAGTGGCTCATGATCCTCGCAGACATCGCCTGTACTTCGTCAAACAACCAGAAGCTCTTTATCTCTACCTCTGCAGATGGCCTCACGTGGACCACACCTGTCGCAATTACGGGCAGTGGACCTTCACGTCTTGATCCGACCGGGTACGAGACTGCAACCAATGTCTTTCGTATCTACTATTCGCAAAGCGAGAACATGAACTCGTTTACGGTGAAGCGAGCAACGCTACGTATTAAAGACACTGCCAAAGGTGGAGGTGTCGGTATCACCACGACGCCGAAGGTGACTACTCCTTCCAGCAAGTCGAAGACGATCACTTGCGTGAAAGGCAAGATCACCCGCAAGGTAATCGGCACCAAGTGCCCGGCGGGCTTCAAGAAGAAGTAGCCGGCGATGCACGTTGCGGTTGCGGCATTGCTCGTCGCCACCGCGGTGCCGACAACGCTGAACAGCGACGACGCGGCGTCGCTGCGCAAGAAGCGCGCCGAGTGGGTCTATTCATTTCCAGTGGGCGGACCCGACCCGTATTACCCACGCGATCACCTGTACTACCCCGCAGCTGACATCACCAATTGTCGGCGGCAAGTGCGGGCACCGATTTCTGGAGTCATTTTCGATGTACGACGTGTCGACACTTGGGATAAGAAAGTTGACGACCCAGGCACCCGGGGTGGCCTCACCATCACTCTGCACGGTGACGATTTTGTGCGTTACTACTTCTCACACCTCGGTCGCTTGATGGTGAAGAAGGGTCAACGTGTCGAAAGCGGCCAGAAAATCGGCACAGTCGGCGATTCTGGAAACGCCAAGGTCACGTTGTGCCATCTGCACTTTGGCATCTCTCGCATCTGCCCAATGTCAGAACAGAACCTCTTGCGCGGTGAAATCTGGCCGCAAAGATATCTCGACGCCTGGAAGAAGGGTGTCAACCTGTCACCGAATCGTGAGGTACAGCGCAAGATCAAGAGAGAGCCTGCCGCATGCCTTGAAGCGGCCGCGGCTCAACGTCGCGGCGGAGACGGCTGACACGCGGCGCACCAGGCCAACGCCTGCACGCTCGCCTATGAGTAGTAGGGGTTCGCGCCAGTTGCGTGGTCGGTGAGGTCACGAACGCGAGTGATCGCTTTCACTTGTTCGGTGATCATCGTCTGCACACCTTCAAGCATCGTCTGCTTGCTCATTGAACAGCCGTGGCAACCGCCGCCCATCGTGAAATAGGCCGTGCCCTCGTTGTCGTGACCGGCGTAGGTGACGAATCCACCGTGGGCGGCCAGCATCGGGTTGACCTCGGTCGACACAATCGCTTCCACCTGTGCTGACGTCTCGTCGTCACGCACGAGACCGTCAATCACGGGTGCCTTTGGTCGGTTCGGGTTGCGCAACACCAACCCAGCCTGCTCGTTGTAGTCAAGTTCGGCGCCCCGCAACGAGTCAACGTCGACCTGCGGAATGATGAACTTGAACCCGTCGACAGTGCGCACCTCATCGGTGAACGCCGACTTGAGGAATTCTTCGAATACGAGGTCGTAGCGAAAATCTTCGCCCGGCTTCGAGATAATCGAAAGTCGCAGACCCAATTTCTTGGCATCTGGTTCGGTGTCGCGCAGCTCCTTGAGTTTTGTCAGGGCAGCAGCCGTCACGGTGATGATCGTGTCGCGTGGAGATTCAGCTGTAGGTGAAGGGTCGCCCGCCAGCGGTGAGGTTTTTGGCGTGTCGCCAGACGTTGTAAACGGCGACGTTTTCGTCTCTGACACGCCCCGCAGGCTACTGAGCAGCATCCGTTGTCTCCTCAGCACAGCTGCACGAACTCGAGTGTTGGGGTTAGAGTTTTGTCACACGCACGGGGAGTCCGAGGTTCGTCGGACTGAGAGGGTGGAAGCCTCCACCGACCCGCAGACCTGATCTGGGTAATGCCAGCGGAGGGAGCCACATGAACGACGACACCAACGAGCGACCATTCGTCGTATTGCTCGGCGGAGAAATCGCCGATCTCGCTGAACTCGGTGCGGTGCGCCGTGACGCAACGGTGGTTGCTGCCGATTCGGGGTTGCATCTCGCAGCGCCGCTCGGCTTGAACGTCGCCACAGTGGTTGGCGATATGGACTCAGTCAATCCCACCGCGCTTGCTGCCGTCGAGGCCCTCGGCACAGAGGTGCTTCGGTTTTCCCCTGACAAAGATGCCAGCGATGCCGAACTGGCACTCAGGCACGCTGCCGCTCTTGGAGCAACGTCGCTCGTCGTCATTGCCGGCCGCAGCAATCGTCTCGATCATGAACTCGGCAACCTCGCCGTATTGTTTCTGCCTGAGTTGCGCAGAATTCATGTCGAGTTGCGCGTAGCTGGTGCGAGAGTGTTTCGCATCGATGCACACGAGCAACCAGACACTGGATTGCAGTTTTCTTGCAAGACCGGCGACATCGTCGGTTTGATGCCCTTCGGTGGTGATGCACACGGTGTGACCACTAGCGGGTTGCAGTGGGCGCTCTCCAACGACACGCTTGCCGTCAACTCGTCACGCGGCATCAGCAATCGTGCGACACGTGATGACGTAGTCGTAACTCTGCAGCATGGCCGTTTGTTGGTCACCGTGACAGACGGAGCCACTCATGCAACTGCCTGATGTTGCCTGCCATCGTGTGCACCGCACGCTCGTCGGGTTGCTCGTACTCGGCGCTCTGACCCTCGCAGGCTGCGGGCAGAACACGCAGCCATCACAAGGCAACAGCACCACCGCAGAAGCTTCGACCAACGACACGGCGGTTGCCACTGATGCACCCGTGACACTCACACTCTTGGCGCACGACTCATTCACCCCAAGTGAGGGAATCTTCGATGCTTTCACCGCCGAAACCGGCATCGTCGTGCGTGTGGTGCGGGGCGGTGACGCGGGCACGCTCGTGACCAAAGCAGTGGTGTCAGCGGGCAACCCCGAAGGCGACGTGCTTTGGGGTGTCGACAACACGTTGCTCTCTCGCGCCATCGAGGCCGACGTGTTTGCTCCGTATGTGTCGGTGTACCGCGCCGATCTCGACGCAGCCGGCGTCGCGCTCGCCCCCGATGGCGTGGTGACACCAGTCGACTCAGGCGATGTATGCCTGAATTACGACAAGCAGTGGTTTGCCGAACGTCGAATCAACCCACCGCTCACGTTGCAATCGCTCACCTCGGCGAGCTATCGCAATCTCCTGGTGGCACCAAGCCCGCTCACTTCATCGCCAGGTCTGGCCTTCATGCTCGCCAGCATCGCCGAGTTTGGCGATGAGTGGACCCAGTGGTGGACCACTCTGCGCGAGAACGGCGTGCTCATCGTTGATTCGTGGAGCGATGCGTATTATTCGCACTTCACCGCCGCATCTGACGGAGAACGGCCAATCGTCGTGAGTTACG
>RGSV01000152.1 GCA_010025655.1 Acidimicrobiia bacterium | reverse complement strand
ATGTTGGTCGCGTTCAGCGACCACGACTCGGGGAACTCAACACCGAGCTGCTCGAAGGCGACGCTGCCGGTCTTCCAATTGGCGATGCGGGCGTCACGCGTCTCCCACGTGATGGTGTCGTACGGGTGAACGCCGGGTTGCGTGAAGTGACGTTGGATGCCGATCGAGAGACGCTCGGGTGCGATGGACATTGCATTGCCTTTCGTTGTTGGTGGGGACTTGTTCTAGTTGACGTGGATGCGCTGACGGTGGACTCTTGCTTGGGGGACTGCCAACCTTAGTGGTTCAGCACGCAACCACTAGGGATGGTAGAAAACAGCCCGAAATTGCGGATCCGCCCACAACCGGTAGCGCCAGCCTACAGGGGTGTGAGTCGCTTTGGGGTGGCACTTTTGGGCCGAAAGGCGAAAAAGTTACGCGACTGAAACGGAGTTGGCAACGGCGAGCCTCATGCAACCGCAGCGTCGAGCGTTACGCGACTGCGACGGCGACCGGGATGCCGTTCAACACCGCGTTACCCGACAGCGGGTCGATGGCCTCGTGATCGGTGAGCACGTTCGAGTTGACTCCCCCAACTTCGTGCGCCACCGCCAGTCGCGTGCCTCGCACACCATGACCAAAGCCGTGCGGCAAACTCACGACACGCTCACGAATGTCGTCAGTGATCTCGACAGGTGCGACGACACTGCCGACACGACTCGTCACTCGCACCGGCGCACCGTCGGTGACGCCAAGTCGAGCGGCATCGAGGGGGTGCATCTGCAGCGTGCACCGGGGCTTGCCCTTGACGAGCACTCGAATGTTGTGCATCCACGAGTTGTTTGACCGAAGGTGGCGACGCCCAACGAGCAACAGCGCATCGGGGTCGGCAGCGAGCGAAGCCCTCAGGCGCGGCAGGTCGGCGAGCAACTCGGGTGGAGCAAGCTCGACCTTGCCGCTCGGGGTGCGCAACACTTCCGGGATTCGCGGACGCAACGCCCCGTAGTCGATGCCGTGCGGATGTTGCCTGAGCAGAGCGACGCTGACGCCACCCGGGTTGGCCCCGAAGCCGTCGCCAAAGGGTCCGATACGCAACAGCAGATCAAGAATGCGGTCGGGGCCGCGCAGCGACCCGTTAGCCACACCCGAAAGCGCGTCGTAAATCTCGTCGGCGCTGCGCTCGTGAATCACGCACGACTCGTCGCGCACCGCCGAGTCGATCAGTGAGCGAATCGTGACATCGTCGACGGTCGCCGGGTCGGCATCAGGCCCGAGACCCTGAGCGATTGCAGCGAGCCGCGCGAGAATCTCCCACTCATCGGGCACACCAGGCGGCAACTCGAACACCGGCTCGCTGTAGTTGGCGACGCTGCGCAACCCGAAATTGAGCAACGCCAAGTCATAGTGACTGCGATACAAGTGCGACGGCGGCGGAAGAATCACGTCGGCGTGCCGCGAGGTTTCGTTGAGATAGATGTCGACGCTGACCATGAAGTCGAGCGAGTCGAGTGCGGCCGACAGTTGTTCGCTGTTCGGCGTCGACATCACGGGGTTGCCGCTGACGACGACCATCGCGCGAATCTGCCCCGCGCCCGGCGTCGTGATTTCTTCGGCCATCAACGCGGCCGGGTACTCCCCCAGCGCTTCAGGGAAGCCGCGCACCCGGGTTTTTCCGCGGCCGGTTTTGAATCCTTTGCCGGTGCCTGGCCTTCCACGCGTCGTCGGGCCAGCGGCCACGGGCAGGGGGAACATCGCCCCGCCCTCGATGTCGAGATTGCCCGTCACCACGTTGAGCACGTCGACGAGCCACGAGGCCGTGGTACCGAAACTCACCGTGGTCGTGCCGATACGGCCATACACCGCAGCGCGCGGCGCGTCGCACAGCTCGAGAGCAACACGACGAATCGTGTTTGCGTCGATGCCCGTCACACGTTCGACGGCTTCGGGGGTGAACTCAGCGAGTGCAGCGTGCACATCTTCGAGACCGTTGAGGTGACCACGCAGATGGTCGCCTGGCTCGGCGCGTTCGGCCTCGAACACCGCGGTGATCATCGCGGCGAGCAGCAGCGCATCGGTGCCGGGTCGCACCGCCAACCACTCGTCGGCTTCTTGTGCGCTGCGACTGCGGCGTGGGTCGACGACCACGATTTTTCCGCCGCGTGCACGAATTGCCTCGAGACGCCCCGGCCAGTCGGGAGCAGTGGCGAGGCTGCCGTTGCTCGCATAGGGGTTGGCGCCGAGCATCAACAAATAGTCGGTGCGATCAAGATCGGGTACGGGAACAGAAATCGCCGTGCCGAACATAAAGCCCGCCGACACTTGCTTGGGCACTTGGTCGACACTTGAGGCGCTGAAGCGCTGTCGGCTGCCGATTGCAGTGAGCAGCACACGATTGAAGGTGAGCGCAGACAGGTTGTGCGCACCTGGGTTACCGAGATAGGTGCCAATCGACTCGCGGCCGTGCGCGCCAATCACACCATTGAGCCCGCGGTCGACCTCGCGCCATGCTTCGTCCCACGACACTTCGACGTGCACGCCGTCGCGTTTGACGAGCGGCTGGTGCAGGCGATCAGTGTCTTCGTGTAACTGCTTGAGCGTCGAGCCCTTCGGGCAGATGTAGCCGCGCGAGAACACGTCGTTCATGTCGCCGCGAATGCGCACGACGGATTCGGTGCGGGTTGCAGCATCGCGGCGCACGGTGATTTCGAGGCCGCAGCCCGCCTCGCACAGCGGGCACGTACGAATTGCGATGCGGTCAGACGCTTCGACGCGGTCAGACATCGCATCGGCCGACGTCGACGCCGAGTTCGTCATCGCGCTATTTCTTCTTGCGCGGTTTAGCCGCGGTGCGTTTGTCAAGCAGCGTCAACTCGCGCTTGAAGTCGGCGGCGTCATCGAATTCTTTGTAGACACTCGCAAACCGCAGATATGCCACCTCGTCGAGTTTGCGCAGTCGGTTGAGCACGGCTTGACCCACCTGCGAACTCGTCACGTCGCCACCCGTGAGACGCATTGCGTCTTCGACTTCGGTGGCGAGCGCCACCAGCGACTCGGGGGTAACGGGGCGGCCCTTGGTTGCCGCCTCGAGACCCGCCACGATTTTGGCGCGGTCGAACAGCTCTTTGTCACCACTGCGTTTCATCACGTACACCGGCAGTTCATCGATGCGCTCGTAGGTCGTGAAGCGGGTCTCACACTTCAGGCACTGGCGGCGACGGCGCACGGCCGCACCGTCTTCGGCCGCTCGCGAGTCGAGCACCCGCGAGTCGTCATGGCCACAGCTGGGGCACCGCACGCGCCCCCACAGTAGTTGGGCGTCGCAAGCGCCCACCCAGGGCGACTAGGGAATGCGCACGAGCTGGCCGGCGCTGATTGCCGTGCCGTTGAGCCGCACCAACTCGTCAACCACCTC
>RGSV01000151.1 GCA_010025655.1 Acidimicrobiia bacterium | reverse complement strand
GTCATTGAGACTGCCGATGTCAGGGTTTGTTGTGACCCTTGGTTTGCCGATGGAATTTATGAAGGGTCGTGGTATCAGTATCCGAAAATCCAGGATCCTCTCATCGCAATCGGCAAGATTGACTTCGTCTATATCTCACACATACACCCTGATCACTATGACCCGACCTGGTTGCGGAAGATTTTGGAAAAGAATCCGAGTTGCGAGGTAATCATTGGCGCAGAGAATCAACGTCATCTTGAAGGGAAGATGAAGCGAGACGGCTTCCAACCGAAGTCATTCAACAAACGTCAGGTTGGACAAACCGAATTGGCATGCTTCCCGAACTTTCCTTCATATCCAGAGAGCATTGACTCGGCCTTGGTGGTTCGCCAGGGAACTCGCAGTGTTGTCAATATGAACGACTGCCCGTTCGATGGTGAGCAGATTGAACGAGTGAAAGTGTTTTGTGCTGGCAGTGAAATGGTTGCCTTTCTCCCTTACGCGGGTGCTGGCCCGTATCCCCAGCGATATCTCTTTGCAAGTGATGCTGAAAGGGTGGCCGAGGCTGAGCGCAAGCAGGAGAAATTCCTGAATCTTTTCACTGACTATGTAAAGGCACTAAATCCTCGTTTGGCCGTGCCCTTCGCCGGGTTGTATTACCTGGGTGGCTCACTGCGCCGATTCAATGCCAGCAGAGGTGTACCTGACGCTGTTTCGGCAGCTCAACGAGTGCAAGGAGTCGGCGTTGTACTGCAGGAAGGTACCGGAGAAATCGACCTCGTTGACTTTTCAGTTCACAACACGCGCCAAACCGAATTCAGCGCTGAAGAGATTGACTTGCACTTGAGCTCTGTCTCAACTGAGCCTTTCGCCTATGAGCAGTATCCAATGTCAGATCCAACTGAGTTGTTTTCAGATTTCGTAAGAGCAGTCGAGTTAGCGCTGCAAAGGACAAAACTGAGAGTCGCAGCATGGCTCTGCGTTGCGCTCGGTGACGGCTCATACGGTTGTGTGAAGTTAGTTGACGGCAGCGCCGTTCAGCGATTGAGTTCGCTTGAACAACTCAATCCGCGGGAAGAGATACATCTTGATGCACGACTTCTGTTCGGTCTCCTGCACCGCAAGAACCATTGGAATAACGCTGAGATTGGTTCACATTTTGAGTTTCGGCGGGTTGGAATGGAGTATTCAAAGCCGTTGTATGACTTTCTGAGTTTTCTCCATCTGTAGAAATGCAGCCGAGTGAGTCTGAGAGCCGTGATGCACAACTCGCTCGGTGGAGCGAGTCTCTCGCAGCCATTGCGCGCACAGGTCTGGCCTTCACCCAAAACCTCTATGAACGCGAGCGCTACGAAGAGGTGTTGCACGTAGCCGCAGACATCAAGTCGACACTCGAAGAAGAACGTGGCTTGCGCCGTGAACAGGCACACTTCGTGCAGGAATGGATGGACAACATCGGCGAAGGCATTCCTGGCTACATCACGCCGAAAGTCGCGATTGGCGCGATCGTCGGCAATGACCGCGGCGAGATTCTGTTGGTCAAGCGCCCGACGAGCGGGGTCTGGCTGTATCCGACCGGTTGGGCCGATGTCGGCTATTCAGCTGCCGAGGTGGTGGTAAAAGAAGTGCGCGAAGAGACCGGCATCGAAGCCGAGCCGGTGCAACTGCTTGGCGTCGTCGATGGCATGCGCATGGGCTTCACGCGCTTTGGCATGTACCTGTTGCTCTTTCACTGTCGGGCAGTGGGTGGTGAACTCACTCCGCACCCACTCGAGACCGACGGGTGCGGCTGGTTCACTCGCCACCAGTTGCCGATACCGACCGTTGGTGCTGAGTGGTGGTCGCAACGCGCCTTTGCGGCGATAGACGGAGAATCGTTCGCAGCCACCTTCGACGCGCCACGAGTCTCGCCGTGGCGGGATGGTGAGTGAGCTACTCGGGGTTCTGCTCGCGCAAGAACTTTTCCACCTCGTTGACGAGTTCGGCTGCGCTTGGGTCGTGCTCGTCGTCAAACTCAAGTTGTAGCTGATCGTCACTCACCTCATCGCTGAGTGGCAGACCCGAATCGGTCGCGATCTCGAGACGATTGACGTATTCGGTGAGGTCTTCGTCTTCTTCGACCAGAGCGTTGACCTGTTCTTCATATCGCTCGATGAGGTTCAGTACCGCACCAACGGGTGCGGGCGTACCGATGATCTCGCACGTGCGCCGCATGAGGGCCAACGATGCCTTCGGTGAAGGAACCTGTGACGCATACGCCGGCACTGCTGCCCAAAGCGAAGCTGACGGCAAACCACCGTCGGTGAGCACATCATGCAACACCCCGATGATCCCAGTCGGGCCCTCGTATCGCGAACGACGTAGGTTGTAGCGCTCAATCAATTCAGAGTCAGTTGCCGTGCCGATGAGCTGTACAGGTCGGCGATGCGCGACATCAGCGAGCAACGCACCGAGCGTGAGGAACATCGTCGAACCGAAGTGTTCGGCGACCGAACGAAGGTCGGTGGCAAAGCGCCGCCACTGCAGGCTCGGCTCGGGACCGAGCGACAAGATGATGTCGCCGCCGGCACCAGTGACGTGCCACAGCGTCACTGTTGGCCAGACGATGTGGCGCTCACCACCATCGGCGAGTCGCACGTGTGGACGAATAGTGGCGAAGTCGGTGTACGGCTCGGGGTCAATCTCCGCCAGTGGGGAGGCCCCCCAACCCTCGATGAGGTGGCGCACCGCACTTGAGGCGGCGTCAGCGGCATCGTTCCAACCAGTGAAGGCACAGACGAAGGTGGGTTGACGAAGTGCTGGTTTAGAGAGCCAGCGAATGGTACGCGGAGTCGTCATCTGCAGGTGAACGCTACCCACGAGAAGAGGGGTACCGTTGATAAACGATGACCAGCGTGACGGTGGCACCAGCGTCGGCGGCAACCGCAGAATTGCTTGCGGCATTTCATCGACTGATTCCGCAACTGTCGTCGTCGAGTACGCCGATTTCCACCGATCAGCTGGCGGAAATGATTGCAGCAGAGTCGACCACCATCTTTGTGGCAACCAAAGAACAGGAAATCGTCGGATTGTTGACGCTCGTTGTCTTTCGCATTCCAACGGGTGTGCGCGCTTGGATCGAAGATGTCGTAGTTGATGAGTCGGCGCGTGGTCACGGCGTAGGCGAAGCACTCAATCGTGCGGCACTTGATGACGCGCGCCGCAGGGGTGCAAAGACGGTTGACCTCACCTCGCGACCGTCACGTGCCGCCGCGAATCGCCTGTATCAACGGCTCGGCTTCGTAGCGCGCGAGACGAACGTTTACCGCTACGAGCTGTGAGCGCTGGTTGAGATGGCCGGTACTCTGCTCGTTTCACTTGACTGTGAAGGTAAGTGGGGATTCGCTGACGATCCGAAGATCCTTGCAGACACGCGTATCTCCAACGCGAGTCTCGTAGAAGCGTACGATTTTCTCCTCAGATTGTTCGCGAAGGATGATCTCAGAGTCACGTTTGCAG
>RGSV01000016.1 GCA_010025655.1 Acidimicrobiia bacterium | reverse complement strand
GCGTCGTACTTGTTGGGGAGCAAGGAATCGAACCCTGAATAACAGATCCAGAATCTGCTGTGTTGCCAGTTACACCACTCCCCAGAGTGTTGCGTCGTTCATTGTAACCACGCCTCGAGGTTGCGGAATCCGCTGACGCGACCCACCATCACGCCGAGTGCTTCACGCACGTTGCGGCGCAGCGCGTCGACACCGCGAATCACGCTCGTGCGCGTTGCCGACGCATCTGCCTGAAGGCCAACCTCGCTCGCCACTAAACGAGCCCGCAAGAGGTGGTATGGGTCGCTCACCAACACCACTCGCCGATTGCCGAGTTCTCGTGCGACGCTCTCTAGTGACGTAAAGGTCGATGAACCGCGCGGCTCAACCTGCACCGCCGCAACCGGCACACCGCGTGTCACGAGATAGTCGCGACCCGACTCGGCCTCGGTGAAGCGGTCGCCGATTTGCTTGCCACCTGTCACCACGACGGAATCTGCGAGCCCGCGCTGCCACAACAGCAGAGCGTGATCGAGTCGTGCTGCAAACTGTGGTGACGGTCGTCCGTCGTATTGAGCTGCCCCGAGCACGACGACAGCATCAACTCGCGTGTTGCTGCGGGCGAATGAATCGTCGCGACCCATTAGCCACACCTGTATCAGTGAAACTGCGAAATACACCGCGAGTGAGAGCAACACCGACGCTGCGGTGTAAGCAATTCGACGGGTGGGTCGACTCGGTGTGTCGTTCACTTCTCGTGCTTCAGCCCGCACGAGTGAGCGCAGCATCGATGCGACGCAGCGTCTCGTCACGGCCGAGCACTTCGAGCGACTCAAAGAGTGGCGGGCCGACACTGCGACCTGTCGTTGCCACACGCAACGGCGCCTGTAACTTGCCGAGCTTCACATCAAACGATGCACCAACCGCTTCGACTGCTGACTTGACGGCTTCGACACTCCACTCAACACTCCCCAACTGCTCGCGCATCGAGCGCAACGCGGGGCGCGCCCACTCGGCCGAGAATGCCTTGTCGAATGCAGCAGTGTCAATGGCTGGGTCGGCGAGAAAAAAGAAGTCGACCATCGCCGGCACTTCCGACAAGAGCGACACGCGGGTCTGCACGAGCGGTGCGACACGGGCAAACACCGCGCGATCAAATCGCTCGGTTGGCCATGGAGTCATGGTCGGCGTGACCTCGACCCCAGGCACACTCGGTGCCGTGCCGCTCAGCCACGGCTCGCACGCTGCGATGAACTCATCAGTCGACATCTTGCGCAGGTATTCGCCGTTGAACGCACCTAGCTTCTTCACGTCGAAGAATGCCGATGAGTGGTTGACGCTCGCCAGGCGAAAATCGGCAACGATTTGCGCAAAGTCGACGATCTCAGTGTCGCCAGTCGGCGCCCAGCCGAGCGTCATGAGGTAGTTGACCATCGCATCAGCTACTACACCTTCGGCGCGATATTGCTCAAGCGCTACTTTGTCGCGACGCTTCGACAGCTTCTTGCGCTGTTCATTGACCAACACCGGCACGTGCGCCCACACTGGGGGTGTCTTGCCGAGCGCTTGCCACAACATCTGCTGCTTCGGGGTGTTCGGCAAGTGCTCTTCGGCGCGCACCACATTGGTAATACCCATCGCGATGTCGTCGACGACGTTGGCATGGATGAACACCGGCGAGCCGTTTCCACGCAGCAAGACGAAATCTTCGATCGTCGAGTTGTCGAAAGAGACTTCACCGCGCACCTCGTCGTGCACGACAGTGACCCCGGTCGGAACCTTGAAGCGCAACACTCGGCCCGGACCAGCTGACAACCCACGGTCGCGCGAATAACCGTCGTAGCCGGGCTTGCCCGCAGCCTTGGCGCGTTCTTGAATCTGTTCAGACGTGAGGTCGCAGTAGTAGGCGTGGCCAGACTCGAAGAGTTTCTGCGCCGCAGCTGTGTGAGCAGCCGCATATGCCGACTGAAAATACGGCCCCTCGAAGTGGGGGTCACTGCCGTTGATGCCAATCCACGCGAGGGCGTCGATGATTCCTTGCGTCCACTGTGGCTGGTTGCGCGACTCGTCGGTGTCTTCGATTCGCAAGACGAAGACGCCGTCACTTTGGAGCGCGAGAATCCAGTTGTACAGCGCAGTGCGCGCCCCGCCCACGTGAAAGTAGCCCGTCGGTGACGGCGCAAATCGATAGCGGGGAGTGCCAGACACCACATTTGATACTAAGCGCGACGCTTCGCACCCGAGCGTGAGTAACTTTGGTGCGTGGCAAACGAGCATCGCGCGGAACACGACGACCATCCAGACCATCGCGCACTGGCAGGCGGCACGGCGCGGGCCGGTGTGTTCGGCATCAGCGACGGTCTGGTCACCAACGTGTCGCTCATCATTGGGTTTGCCTCGAGCGGAATTGATGCAAGCTTCGTGCGTCTTGCGGGCATCGCCTCGGCGGTCGCCGGCGCGGTGAGTATGGCGGCCGGTGAGTGGGTGTCGGTGAAATCGCAGAATGATTTGGTGAAGCGTGAGATGGCACTCGAGTTGCGTGAGTTGAGGCGCAACGCAAGTGCCGAGACTTCAGAACTCGCGGGCATCTATCGCTCGCACGGCATGTCGTCGCGTCAGGCGGAAGCGTCAGCAGCCGAGGTGATGAAAGACCCCGAGCGCGCCGTGATGGTGCACGCCCGCGAAGAGTTCGGTCTCGACCCAGCCCATTTGCCGAATCCGCTCAACGTGGCAGTGGTATCGCTCGTCAGTTTCTTGATTGGTGCGTTCTTGCCAGTGCTGCCGTGGCTCGGCGGCTCGGGAGACAGCGCACGACTTGCCTCAGTGGCGATCGGTGTCGTTGCAGCTGCGGTGCTCGGTGCGCTGATCGGTCAGCAATCTGAACGTTCGTGGGTGATGGGCAGTGCGCGGCAAGTGGGCATCACGGTGCTTGCCGTCCTCGTCACCTATCTCATCGGCAGTCTCGTCGGCGTCAACGTTTCTTAGCGCAAAACTTCGTGAGCGAACACGCTTCCACCCAGCCGAACGTGCTCGGCGAGCCACTCGAGCCGTGCAGTTACGACCCGCTCACCGGCTGGTATCGCAACGGCTGCTGCGAAACCGGCGGCGACGACGCCGGAGTGCACACGGTGTGCGCAATCATGACCGATGACTTCTTGGCGTTTTCCAAGAGTGTCGGCAACGACCTCTCGACCCCGATGCCGCAGTACGGCTTCGCCGGACTGAAGGCAGGCGACCAGTGGTGCCTGTGCGCCGGACGCTGGCAGGAAGCTTTCGAAGCGGGCAAGGCTCCGCGCGTCAAGTTGCGTTCAACGCACGCGTTGACGTTGGAGTTCGTGCGACTCGACGACCTGCGAAAGTTCGCCGTCGACTAATCGTCGCCCGAGGCGCCGGATCTTGCGCCGAACTGAGCGTCGAATTACGCGCCGGTCAATGCGCGCCACGAGTTCGGCATCGCTTTGCGCACCATCTCTGGCGTCATGCGCATCGTGGAATCGGGCACCATGTCAACCAGCCGTCGCGCTTCCACATAGTGATGCACGACGTTGGCCACACCTTCAAAGAGCTGCTTTCGCGCCGCCACCAAGTCGGCCGGTGGAACGTCGAGGAAGTACCCCCACATCGTGAACGCGATGTCGAGGTCGTGGATCACTGGTGCGCGACCATACATCGATGCGCGACGCAGCGCGATGCCGATGCAACCTTGGATTGCATCATCGACGCTCTCCCCTGCTGTCACCTTGACGCGCGGTCGCACGCGCTCGGCAAGCGATAACACGTATCCCTGATCGGGGCCGGGGTTGCCGAGTCGCTCGGCGCGCGGCTGACGACCCGTAATCGACGCCTTGCGATCGTTGCGCCACGGCGCGGGAACGAAGTCGGGCGATGAATACGTGCGCGGGCGATCAGTCGGGTCGACAGGAACGTGTTTGGGTGCAGCCACAGCGAGCGAGGCTACTCAACAGGCTCGCTGGCCAAGAGCGCAAGCAAGGCTCGCGGGTCACGTGCCCACTCATCGGCGCCGATCGACGCTGCGGTGGCGGCTGAATCAATTGCGGCGCCGCCGGCGTACACCACGACATCGTCGTCGACCACTTTCTTGACTGCCGTGATCGACTCGCGTGCCGCAGCGAGCGACTCTCGCAATGTGACACCGACGCACACCGCGCGTAGTTGGTCGACGCGTTTCACCGCTTGGGCGAACGCACTGGCAGGCACGTCGGGGCCGATGTCTGACACGTGCCACCCGCGGCTACGCAGTAAGTCGGCCACCATGGTGATCGCCAAACCGTGCCGCTCGCCACTTGGCCCGCCGATCACCACGGTGCCGCGCGATGGGCCACGATGGGCAAACCGTGCACTAACTCGGGCAAAGAGGCGCGCCACGATGGTGCTCGCACGGTGCTCTTCATGAATCTCCAACCTGCCGCGCTGCCAGCGGTCACCAATTGACACGAGCGCAGGTGAGACGACTTCCAGATACAGCGAGAAGAGATCGTGCCCACTCGCCAGTGCGTCATCGAGTAGCCGTTCGGCGCCCGCTTCATCTCCGGCGATGAGGCAGGTTTCGAACCGCCCCGCCCAATCAGCAGCCTGTCGACTGCCGCGCTTGGCGGGCTTCTGAGTTCTTGCCGTTCGTGCGCGCTTCGTGCTGAAGGCTTCGAGGTCGGCGACAGCGACCCGCCACTCACCATCGTGCTGTTGCGCGGGCAACCGACCCGAGCGCACATAGCGATAGGCCGTCATGTAATGCACCTTCAGGCGGCGGGCCACTTCGTGCAACGAGAGCGACGTTTGCACGGCTTTTGGCACGCACCAACGCTACGACGACGACGTGGAGGCGGGCGTAACCCAGCCGCTAGGCCGTCGGAACGACGGGCACCATCCCTGGCTTCCAATATTGATACAGATCGGTGACAATTGCCGCGAGCACTGATGTGTCGCTTCCGGGCACCACATCGACCGTGACGATGTTCGACAACACGTGCACCGCGCGCACCGTGCCAGTGGCAAAGAGTCGAGCCGCGAGCACCGCACCAAAGGTGGTCTGCTGCGCCGGAGCTGATTCGTAGTGCTCATGTTCCTGGCCCGTCAGCGAACGATTCAACTCAAGCCGCACTCGCCCAGGCTCTGACGACTGGGTAATGGTGACGGCGACTGGCTGACCCATGCGCCACGACGCTAGTTGCTCGGCTTGCCAGCACACGACGTGGCGCAACTACCGTGTGGGCGTGCAACTCGACGACTTCACCTCCCGCGCCACCGCATTCCTCGACGCCAATCTTCCGCGCAAAGAAGCTGCAAAGAAATTCGTGTGGGGTGAAGGCTCTGACAACATGTCGATGTTCGAAGAAAAGTCGCGCGAAGCCGAGCAGCAGATGGTCGACGAGGCCAAGGCATGGCGCACCAAGAAATTCGACGCAGGTTTTGGCTGGATCACCGGACCGACGGAATACGGCGGTGCAGGTCTCACCGCAGCCCACGAGCGCGCGTATGCGGCCGTTGAAGCGAACTACAAGGTGCCGAGCCAGAGCATCTTCACCATCGGTCTTGGAATGGTTGCACCAACCATGCTCGCCCACGGCTCACCACAGGCGAAAGAGAAGTTCCTGCGTGCCATGTGGCGCGCCGACATCGTCGGGTGTCAGCTGTTCAGCGAACCGGGTGCCGGCAGCGACCTCGCATCGCTGCAAACCAAGGCCGAGCGCGACGGTGACGAATGGGTAATCACCGGGCAAAAGGTGTGGACTTCTGGCGCGCACTACAGCGACATTGGCGAGATCATTTGTCGTACTGACCCATCGCAACCCAAGCACAAGGGCCTCACTGCATTTTTGGTCGACATGAAGGCGCCGGGTGTGGAGATTCGTCCGCTGCGCCAGATGACCGGCGGAGCCTCATTCAACGAAGTGTTCTTCACCGAAGTGCGGGTGCCCGACTGGTATCGCCTCGGTGACGAGAATGCCGGCTGGGGTGTCGCACTCACCACGCTGATGAACGAGCGCGCTGCGATCGGCGCAGGAATGGGCGGCGGTGAGGTTTCGATGATGACGCGCATCACCGCGATGGTGCACCACTACGGGCTGCAGAACGATGCGCTCGTGCGCGACATGTTGGCCAACCTTTACATCAACTACCGGGTCGCCAACTTCAACAACAAACGCGCGATGGACAAGATGAAGGCTGGTCAGACACCGGGCCCTGAGATGTCAATCTCCAAGATGGCGCTCGTCAACAACCAGAAGTTGCTCAACGATTTTCTCGCCCATGTCTTGGGCGCAAAGTTGCAGGCCGACACTGGCGAATGGGGCACGTACGCGTGGAACCAACTCGTGCTCGGGGCGCCGGGTATGCGTATCGCTGGCGGAAGCGACGAAGTCATGCGCAACATCGTGGGTGAGCGCGTGCTCGGATTGCCGAAAGACGTTGGCATTGATTCGAAGTCGCCGTTCCGCGATCTGAAGGTTGGCACCCAGAAGGACTAGCGCGGCACAGCCAACGCCGCGACGCGGCTAGGCCCTTGGGGCAAGGCCAAGGTTGGCCATAAACGCCCAACTCGTGCGATGCAGCGGCGATACGCCGTGCTCGCGCAGCCCAGCGCGATGCTTGGGGCACGGATACCCCTTGTTGGTCTCGAATGACCAATGGGCATGCTGCGCAGCAAACTCGCGCATTTGTCGATCGCGCGACACCTTCGCCAGCACGCTCGCCGCAGCCACCGACGCCGACACCGCATCAGCCTTGACCTGCAGTCGGACGTGTTGCACGTGCGGTGAAACGAAATCCCACCTGCCATCGACCACCGCCGAATCGGGTCGCACACCGTTTGCGGCGAGCGATTCGAATGCACGCTGTGCTGCCAGCCGTTGAGCAGCGTTCATGCCAAGGGCATCGCATTCGGCATTCGATGCTGACCCGAGTGCCCAACCGGCGCATTGTGCCGCAATGGTCGAAAAGAGTGCTTCACGCTTGGGCTCGCTGAGCGTCTTTGAGTCGCGAGCGACGAGTTGGTCGAACGGTACAGCAGGATCAATCACCGCCACACACACCACGAGCGGCCCGGCCCACGAGCCCTTACCGACTTCATCGACACCGCAGACGACGCCAGGCAGCGACTGCTCGATCTCGCGCGTCGGCGCCGGTCGCGCCATTACGCCCCCACTCGCAGCAGGGCCTCACCTCGTTGGTTGCTGCCCACAAACGAAGCATCGACGCGCGGTGCGCGCAGTTGCAAACCGGGTGGGCCGTCGACTTCCCACAACAATGCGGCGTTCTCGCCGTGCCATCGCACGGCGAGCGACACGGTGTGCTGTGGTCCGGCGGGCACACCGTGGGCCTCGAAGTTGATTCCGCGCCACGACGCTGCGATTCCCGTGGCAAAGAGCTCTGCCGCATGAGCGGATGCAGCGCGGACGAGTGCGTCTTCGGCGAGCGCCACGGTAGTGACGGCACTGGCCGTATCAACCTCACTCCCCGTCTCGACGGCGTTACTCGTATCGCTGGCACCGAGCGTGCCGCCCGCGACAACCCCTGCCCACGCGGCCGCCACATCGCTACTCGCCAACGGCTCATTGGCAATTGCCAGCGTTCGTGCCGCCATCACCAATGCCCTGCTTGCCCACCGTGCGTTCGGCTTGCGCAACAGTCGACGCACTGCATCGGCGATCTGCTCGACGTGTGGTGCGGCTGGTTCGCCCATGCGCACCCGCTCGGCAATCGCGAGCACGCCACGTGCGGCATCGAGTTGCAACAGGTCATCCACTTCACCTGACGTTGCGAGCAATAACCGACTGCGGGCAGCAACGAGCAGCTGGGCGTCGATCGACACGCGGCTGGCGCGCTCACTTGCCGCCAACCATCCACGCACAACTTGCGCGGCACCTGCGAGCGCATCAACCCCACCACCGGCACCACGCGATGGAGCCCACGCGAACCGCACGGTTGAGCGATGCGCGAGCGGAAACACCCGCACGTCACGAGGCAACTCGATGCCGCGCGGCTCGCTCGGTGCGGCTGTCGCATCCGTCGAGAGTCCACTGGTTGGCACCGCCACCACCACTGCCGCCGCCGACTCATTGGAGATCTCCATCACCACACACCCACCGTGGTCGGCAACCATGAACGCGCGTTGCACGACGTCGCCACCAGGCACTGCAATCTTGGTTTCGACCACCGGTGTGCCGTCGACGAGGCGCTGTCGACGACTCGGTTCTTCGCGTGGATCATGCCAGCGGTCGTCGGCCGCCACCCACCAACCAAGCTCCGTTGATCGGCGACCGAACTTGCGATCGTCGCGATGCACGAAGCCCGCCTCATCTACGCGCGCCGCGGCCGTGCCACCACGCAGACCGATGCTCAACGATTCAGCCACGATGCAACCGACTGCCTGACTAGTCGCGCTCAGACTTGCGCGAACGGGTCATCAACCGAATCAAGGCGTCACCTGCCGCCAGTCGTCCGTCGCACACCTCGGCCACTGCCTCACAAATCGGCATCTCAACACCCACCTTGCGCGCGAGGGCGACGACCGCGCCCGAGCTCTTCACGCCCTCGGCGACCATGTGGTTCATCGAAGCGTTGATGTCGGCGATGCTTTCGCCCTTGCCGAGCCGCACACCCACGGTGGTGTTGCGACTCTGCATTGACGAACATGTCGCAATCACATCACCCATACCCGCCAGGCCAGAAAACGTGCCGGGGTTCGCACCAAGCGCGGTGCCGAGTCGACCCATTTCCACCAAACCGCGAGTGATGAGGGTGGCGCGCGAGTTGTCGCCGAAGCCCATTCCGTGCGCCATGCCGGCGGCAATCGCAATCACGTTCTTCACCACACCACCAAGTTCGCATCCGATCACGTCGTCGTGGGTGTAGATGCGAAACAGTGGCCTCGTGAACACTTCTTGCAGGCGGCGCGCCACCTCAGCATCGCTACACGCCACCACGCTGGCGGCCGGTTGACCCGCGGCGATCTCGCGAGCCAAGTTGGGGCCCGACAAGACCGACACCGCATGTTCGGGAGCAAGATCACTGAGCACCTCGCTCATGCGTCGACCGGTACCGCGTTCGAGGCCCTTGGTCAAACTCATCAACACGGCGCGCGGTGCAAGATGCAATACCAACGAGCGCACCACATCGCGAAAGCCCGCCGATGGCACCGCCATCACCACAAGCGACGAGTCGGTTACTGCCTCGACGACATCGTCGGTGATCTGCAGCTCGTCGTGCAAGCGCACGCCCGGTAGGTAGCGAGAGTTTTCACGTGAGGCGCGCAACTCATCAGCCAGTTCGCGTCGACGCGCCCATAACACTGTCGGCGCGTTGTGCGCCACGAGCGACGCCACGGTCGTACCCCACGAACCGGCGCCAATCACAGCGACGCGGGCAAACGGTAATCCCACGCCCAAATCGTAGGCTTCGTGCGATGTCGCACTCGGGGGAAGCGGTCGTGGCCGTCGTCGTGCCAATCAAGTCGTTCCGCCTCGCCAAGGCTCGCCTCGCGCAGGTGCTCAGCGAGGCTGAGCGCGAGCAACTGGCCCGCACCAACGCCCGCCGCGTGGCCGAGGCCGCCGCGGGTTGTGCGTTGTTCGTGGTCTGCGATGACGATGCGGTTGCTACTTGGGCCACCGGCATCGGGGCGCACGTCGTGCGACCCGGCGAGCCGGGGCTGAACCCCGCAGCGCAAGCCGGGCGACAGGCTGCCGCCGCCGCAGGAGCCACACGGGTGATCGTGGTGCACAGCGACTTGCCGCTCGCCGAAGCGCTGCTCCCCCTTGCAGGCACACAGACTGATGTCGTGGTGGTTCCCGATCGACACCACGACGGCACCAACGCACTCGTGGTGCCCGCCACGGGTGAGTTCGACTTCTGTTACGGGCCTGGTTCTGCCTCGCTACATCAGGCGCAGGCGGCGCAACGGGGGCTCAGTTGTGCGGTGGTCGAGCGCGCCGACTTGGCACTCGATCTCGACACACCCGACGATCTTGCCGCGCTGCGAGCGCTGGGCCAGCCGTAACTACTGCACGCCTCTGGCCAGCAACCGAGGCCGAACACTTCACTCCAAAAAAGAACGAACCGGGGGGCTTTCGCCCCCCGGTCGTTACGTACTCCGAACCGAGTTAACTTCGTCTAACGACGAGAGTTAGTTATTTCTTGGCCTTGCGACGGCGACGCTTCGGGGCGGCCTTCTTGGCGCCCTTCTTCTTCGTTGCCTTCTTGGCCTTGCGCTTCTTTGCTGCCATGGCTGTTCTCCTTGGTTTGTGAGGTATTGCTTGGTATTACCGGTTGGGATTCAGTTCGGCCTTCAGCGTTGAGCTGGGGCTGAACTTCATCGCTGTAGAAGCGGCGATCTGGACCGGTTCTCCCGTTCGGGGATTACGACCCGTGCGCGCCTGGCGCTTTGACGTCGCGAACGAACCGAAGCCCGGCCACGACACCTTGTCGCCCTTCTTTGCAGACTCGACGACGAGATCGACGAAGGCTTGAATCACGGTGTCAGCTTGCGCTGCCGAGACGTTCGCTTTCGCCGCCACTGCGGCGATGAGGTCTGCTTTGGTCATTGCACTTTCCTTGCTTTCTCGGAATCGGAGTTCCGTGACCATCTATCTGAGCGCATCCGCGCAGCGAATGCAAGTACCGGTTCGCATCGTCGTCGCTCGACGGCAACAGGTCTGCAGCGTTCGTCACGTGATCATTGTTGCCGCGCAACACATGAGCGTGAAAGGTATTTTGTCGTGAAAATCTGGTTATCCACAGTCACTGAGAGGGTGCGGCCGACGCGTGCCCGCCCTCAGCAGTGCTGAAAATACCGATAAACACTGGCGAATCAGTGTTGCTCTTGATAATTTCGCTCACTGCATACCAGCTCGCTCAAAGCCCGCAAGGTAATTTCGTCGGATGAGCGACACCACTTCAAACCGCGTCAAGTCATCACACCGTGGTGGCCACTGGGGCATTCTGGCGACCCACTCCGCACACGTGCGAAAATATTTTTGCAATCCGCAAAAAATTCACCGAAAAATTGCACGAGAATCCACCACCGCGCGAGATGCAAACGCCATGCTGGAACTCGTTGCCAGCCCAACCAGTTCGCCGTATCCCTTCGACTGACGACTCCGCGTCGCATCGTCGACCGACCGCAGCGTTATCGCTCGTACCACAACGCATCGTGCTCGACACGTCGGTATTGATCGCCGATCCGATGTCGATGCACGCGTTCGCAGGTTGTGCTGTTGTCATTCCACTCACCGTGGTGGAAGAACTTGACGGGTTGAAGACCCGCATGGACGACGTCGGTCGCGCCGCCCGCACCGCCCTGCGCAACATCGAAGAACTGCGTCGACGCGCCGGGGGTTCGCTGGCCGAACCGACCCCCCTGACAGACGACCCCGAGTCAGCGACCCTGCATATCGAGGTCAATGGGGTGCAACATGACCGCCTTGCCGACCATGGGCTCGATGCCGCCGTGCCCGACAACCGCATTATTGGTGCGGCCATCGGCCAGTCGCTCATCGGCCCAACCTGCCTCGTTTCTAACGATGCAGCGTTGCGCATCAAAGCCGCACACCTCGGCCTCACCGCCGACGAGCACCATCCGGTCGCCCGCACCATCGCCGAGCGAATGATGGGTTGGGTCACCCTCGAAGCCGACGCCGACGCGGTCGACTCGCTCTATCAGGCGAGTTATGTTGAGGCCGATCGGGTGCCTGGGTGCGAGCACCTCTACAACAACAATTTCGTCGTCGTGCGCCACGGCTCGCAGTCGGCCCTCGCCCGTCTGCACGATGGTCGCCTCACGCTGCTTGACACGAACGTGCCCGAGGCCTGGGGTCTTCGGGCGCGCAACAAAGAACAGCGCTTTGCCCTCGAGCTGCTGCTCGACCCCGATATCGCGGTGATTGCACTTGACGGTCGCGCCGGCACCGGCAAGACGGTGATGGCGGTCGCTGCTGGTCTCGAGCAGGTGGTCGAACACCGTCGCTACGAGCGGCTCGCGGTGTATCGCCCGCTCGTGCCCGTAGGTCGCGCCGATGTGGGCTTCTTGCCCGGCGGGTTAGAAGAAAAACTCGACCCGTGGATGTCGGCGATTCATGACGCCATCGTTGCGCTCACCCAAGAACGCTCAAGTCGCGACGCGCGCAGCCTGATTGAAGATTTGTCGGATCGCGGACAACTCACCCTCGAGTCGGTCACGTTCTTGCGCGGGCGATCGCTGCAAGGTCAATTCGTCGTCGTCGATGAAGCCCAGAACCTTGAACCGACGACGCTCAAGACGATCCTCACCCGCATCGGCGAGGGCACCAAGGTGGTCTTCACGGGTGACACCAGCCAGATCGACGCCCCCTACATGGGCGAGAGCAATAACGCCCTTGCGGTCTTGATTCA
>RGSV01000150.1 GCA_010025655.1 Acidimicrobiia bacterium | reverse complement strand
TCCAGCGGGTTCGGCGCACCGACGAGGTTCGACACGGTCGGCGCATACGAGCGACCGTTGTCGTTCAGCACGATGATGACACGAGACTTGCTGTGGCCGAGGTTGTTCAACGCTTCATACGCCATGCCACCGGTCAGCGAGCCGTCACCGATCACGGCAACGACGTGTCGTCGGTCGGGCAGCTGCCCCTTGTCGCGCGCCACCGCCATGCCGTGCGCATACGACAGCACCGTCGAGGCGTGGCTGTTTTCGATGAAGTCGTGCACACTCTCTTCACGGCTCGGATACCCAGAGAGTCCGCCTGCCTGACGCAATTGTGAGAAGCCCCCGCGCCTACCAGTGACAATCTTGTGCACATAGGCCTGGTGGCCGGTGTCCCACAAGATGGCGTCGCGCGGGGATTCAAACACACGGTGCAGGGCGAGCGTCAGTTCAACGGCTCCGAGGTTTGAACCCAGATGACCGCCAGTTTCGGCCACTGCAGCAACGATGAAATCGCGAATTTCGCTCGAGAGTTCGGCCAGCTGCTGGCTATTGAGACCCCGCAAATCGCTCGGTTGTCGTATGTCTGCGAGCGCCATAGCGCCAAGAACGCTAGCCGTGACGCAGGGCGAGACGTCTTTCGTTCCACGCGTGAATTCGGGCGCCAATCCAATAACCGCCGGCAAAGACCACAAGGCCGCCGACACCGTCGATCCAGAAGTGGTTTGCCGTGATCATGATGCACGCGAGCGTGATGAGCGGGTAGATGAGCAGTGCGACACGCACCCACCTGCGTCGTGCCAAAGGAAACATCGCAAACACGCACCATGTTGACCAGCCCACGTGCAGTGACGGCATCGCGGCGTATTGATTCGAAAGCGTCTTACCCGGCCCGCGATCGAACGCCCATGGCCCACCGAACTCTTTGATGGTGTCGACGTAGCCAAAGTTCTCGGCACCGTTGTAGTTGCGCAACTCGTGCTCGATGCATGCAGCCCCGTAGCCGACAGGCGGGCAGGGGGCGTCGAGTAGACGTGGGGGCATGAGTGGGAAGAGTGCAAATCCAACAATTGCCAGAGCGGTCATTGCAGCGAGACAATTGCGCCACAAGCCAAACACCTCAGGCCGAAAAATGAAAAGTGCGATGAACACCCCAAGTGTGACGAAAAAGTGTGCAGTGCCGTACCACACATTGAAGAACTTGATCACATTGATGTAGGGCAGTACCCAGTCTTGAATCGTTTCTTCGTGATAGAGCCCAAGCGCACGCTCAAGACGAATGATGCGCATTGCATTCACGAATGCCTCAACGGGAACTTGGGATCCCGAGACAAGTGCTGATCCAAAGAGATTGCGCACCAGTGTGTAGATGCCGTAGAACACGGTGACAATCAACGCCTCTTTCCACCAAATCGTGCGATGATGACGCTGAATGCCCGTGGCCGTCACGCGACGAGGCTACGTGACGCGATTGGCTATCTGCACTTGGCACACTGCAATCAGCTGTCTGCGCTCGGCAACGCGAACCTGGTCGTCGGTAGGCTCTCGGCATGTCGCAAACTGAAAACTTGCTCGTTGCTCCCGATGTTTTGTCTCGAGTGCTTTCGCGTGGGCGGGCTACGGGTGCCGAATTCTCTGAAGTCTTCGTCGAAGACAAGCGGTCGACGTCAGCGAGTCTTGATGACGGCAAAGTTGAACAGGTCTCGAGCGGCCGCGACCGTGGCGCCGGCATTCGCGTAATCAAAGGTGACACCACCGGCTTTGCCCACACCAGCGATCTGAGCGAAAAGGGTTTGCTCGCCGCGGCCGAGGCAGCGGCCGCAGCCGCATCGCAGGGCGGCGGAGGAGTCAACGCCGTGGCGCTCGGTGCGGTGGTGCGTCACCCCGTCAACACCGTGCAGAAGTGGCCCGATGAGGTCGCCAAGCGCGACAAGGTGGCGTTGTTGCAACGTGTCAACATCGCAGCTCGCGGTGTGCACAAGGCAATCGTGCAAGTGTCGGCCGGCTACGGCGACTCACGCAAGCGAATTCTCATCGCCAATAGCGATGGTGTCTTGGCTGCCGACGAACAGGTGCGCACGCTCATGCGCATCAGTGTGGTGGCCAGCGGCGACGGGGGAATGCAGACCGGCTTTCAGTCGCTCGGCCACACGATTGGCTTTGAGGTCTTCGACGAAAACGACGTCGAAGAGCTCGCTATCACCGCGGCCAAGCAAGCCGTAACCAAACTGAGCGCACGTCCGGCGCCATCGGGGTCGTTGCCGGTCGTCATCAAGCACGGCTCGGGCGGAGTTCTCTTCCACGAAGCGTGCGGCCATGGGCTCGAAGCCGACATCATCAGTAAAGGCGCGAGCGTGTACAAAGACAAGCGCGGCGAATTGGTCGCGTCACCGCTCGTCACCCTCATCGACGACGGCACGATGACTGCCGAGTGGGGAGCCATCGGCATCGACGATGAAGGGCACCCGTCGCAGCGCAACGTACTGATTCAAGACGGTGTGCTCTGGGCCTGGGGACCGGAGGATTTGCTGGGTCCGCGCGTGCCTGGCCTGGCCGGCGCCGTGGACATCGCCGGACGACGCTTTCCCAGCTACGATGTGTTGTTGATTGTGTTTTTTGTCCACAAAGAACACTTCAAAAAAAGTATCAGGGTGAAAGATTCTTATCTTTAGACAATTTTAAAAAAATTATTGACAAAGTTCCATCAGAAATTCGCATTTCTTTTGCAGGATTTACAGAACCTTGGTTGAATCAAAATTGTACAGATATGGTTTTGTATGCCCACGAAAAAGGACATCCAATTGCTGTTTTTACGACAGGAATTGGAATGAAAATTGAAGACTTTGAGCGAATCAGACATATTCAGTTTGCTCCAAATCCAAATGGTGGGTTTGTACTGCATATTCCTGACAAAGATAGGAGAGCAAAGCATCCTATTACTCCTGCATATATTGAACTTCTTGCTCATATTCAACATGTATATCTTGTTGAAAAAGGAATTCATAACTACCATTGGATGTCTATGGGAGAACCTCATGAAGATGTCGTTCATATTTTTCCAAGAACAACAGTTCATGAAATGTGGTCTCGTTCTGGAAATCTTTTAGGTGAGGCAATTTTAAAACCAGAACTTCTTAATTTGAAGGATCATTTCAAATCAATTTATCATGGTGAAAAGGATATGACTTGTAATTGCCAAGAGCGTTTGTATCATAATGTTCTTTTACCTAACGGTGAAGTTTCTCTTTGTTGTATGGACTATAACTTGGACGCAATTATTGGCAATCTTCTGGAGCAAGAATATGATGAAATTCTCCCAGAACCATATTCATGTTATAAACTTTGTAGATTTTGTGAGAATGGTATAAGTCCGGAAAGTGAATCTGTATTAAAAGAAAAGGAGTATTTTAATTTAGTATGACAATACCTGTAATTGGAGTTCCTGTTGTTGCAAATCCTTTTTGGGTGACACGATTGCTTATGAGCATTGATTATCCTGTGGATAATTTTGTCATTATTAACAACAATGGGAAAGGTGAAATTGATGATGAGTTAAA
>RGSV01000149.1 GCA_010025655.1 Acidimicrobiia bacterium | reverse complement strand
GCTTTCGCCCGAGTCAAGCACGTGATTGCCATCGATACGTTTGTCACCGAGTCGGCACGGCATGCCGAAGTGTTCTTGCCCGCTGCGGCATACGCCGAGAAGGTCGGCACCACCACCAACTGCGAAGGGCGTGTCAGCGACGTTGCACAGAAAATCACCAGCGTCGGCACTGCACGACCCGACTGGATGATCGCCGCTGAACTCGCCATGGAACTCGGCCTCGACCTCGGGTTTGCCAACTATCGCGAACTACACGACAAGATGACCGCCAGCGTCGCGGCGTTTGCGCCAGCCGCCGACGCAAAGGCGGTGCGTCGCGAGGGTGTGGTGACGACACACGCTGCACCCGTGCGCATCACTGCCAAACCGCACACCGCCGCACCGCGCCTCAGCCACCACTTCCGTCTACTCGTGGCGCGAGTCTTGTACGACCGCGCGATCGGCACGGCCCAAAGCCCGTCACTGGCAGGTCTCGCACGCGAAGCAGCCGTACACCTGCACCCGAGTGATGCGCAACGACTCGGAGTGCGCGAAGGTGCCGAAGTTCGCGTTGCTGCGAATGATGCCGCCGTAGTTCTGCCCGTGAAGTGTGATGAGTCGCTGGCGCGCGGCGTGGCGTTCGTGCCGTTCAATCAGTACGGCAGCGACATTCGCAACGTCATTCGTCATGATGTGCCCGTCACCGACGCACTGATCGAGGTCGTGTGATGTTCGCCCTCGACCCGATGCTCGAAGGAGACGTGCTCTGGACACCGCTCATCATCGTGGTGCTCAAGGTGCTCGTGGTCTTCGTCGTCGGGCTCGTTGCCACGATGTTGATGGTCTGGTTCGAGCGCAAGGTGATTGCCGGCATGCAGAACCGCATCGGCCCGAACAAAGCCGGCCCGTTCGGTCTCTTGCAGACGCTCGCTGACGGCATCAAGTTGTTCTTCAAAGAAGACCTGTTGCCACGACGTTCAGACCGCTTTGTCTTTGCGCTCGCACCGTTCTTGGCGTTCGTGCCCGCGTTCTTATCGTTTGCAATCATTCCGCTGGGTGGTGACTTCCGCGACGGCAACGACGGTCTCGTCACCTGGTTCGGTGTCGAAACACGCGTGCAACTCGCCGACCCGCACGTCGGTGTGCTCTTTGCCTTGGCGATCTCATCGATCGCGGTGTACGGCATCATGCTCGCCGGCTGGTCGAGCGGTTCGAAGTATCCGTTGCTCGGCTCGGTGCGCGCTTCGGCTCAGATGGTGAGTTACGAAGCCGCGCTAGGCCTCTCGCTCGCCAGTGTGTTGCTCGTTGCCGGCACGCTCTCGACCAGCGGCATCGTGTCGGCCCAGGCGACCCTGACCGACTGGCATCTCGTCTCGACGGGCATCGTGCCGTTCGTCATCTTTCTTATCGCTGCTACCGCCGAACTCAATCGTCCGCCGTTCGACTTGGTCGAAGCCGAACAAGAACTCGTCGGCGGTTTCAACACCGAATACTCATCGATTCGTTTTGCCCTCTTTTATCTGGCCGAGTTCATGAACACCGTGTCGATGTCAGCGCTCATCGTGACGCTGTTCTTCGGTGGCCCGCAGCCGATCTCGTTCAACGGCGTGACGCTCGACATTCCGTTCGTGCCGAACGGGCTCGAAGGCACCATCTGGCTCTTGCTCAAGGTGCTCGTCTTCCTCTATGTGTATGTGTGGTTCCGTGCCACGCTGCCGCGACTGCGCTATGACCAGTTGATGGACCTCGGCTGGAAGGTGCTGATCCCTGGTTCGCTCGGCTGGTTCTTGCTCTTGGCCGCACAGCGTCTGGCGCGCGATCTCGGCTGGAATATTTTCGTCGCCACTGCTGGCTCGGTGGTGGTGCTGGGCGTGTGTTATGCGCTGATGCTCGCGGCGTTCGCTACGAGCAACAAGACTCGTGAGTCGCAAGGAGTGCAGTTCTAAATGGGTTACCTCGGCGGATTCCTCGTCACGATTCGGCAACACGGTCGCAAGAACCGTGTGACGACCCAGTATTCGGGTGGGCGACTCTTCAAGCGCAAGAAGCGCAACGCCGAGACGATGGACGAAAAGATCGACAAGCCCGAGCGTCTCCACGGCCGCCATGTGCTGAACCGCTACGAAGACGGCATGGAAAAGTGCATCGGCTGTGAATTGTGTGCGGCGGTGTGCCCCGCCAAGTGCATTCACGTACGTGGCGCCGACAACGACCCAGATAATCCGACCTCGCCGGGTGAACGCTTCGGTTGGATTTACGAGATCAACTACCTGCGTTGCATCCACTGTGACCTCTGTGTCGAGGCGTGCCCGACCGAGGCCATCACCGAGACGAAGTTGTTCGAGTTCTCGTTCACCAACCGCAAAGATGCGATCTACACCAAGAACGAGCTGCTCGTCGGCGACGACGGTAAACCAAAGCAGTTGCCGTGGGAAGACTGGCGACCAGGCGAAGACCAGCACACTTCTGCGTGGATGCGTGCAACAGCGCCGGCAGGTGACGCGAACTTTGTTGGTGTCGTTTCGTGGGCGGGTGAGCTCGGTTACGGTGTGCGCGCCGCTGAAGCCGCGCAAGAGTCGGCAGACAAGCAGCACTAATGCAACTGATCGTTTTTGTTCTGGCGAGTCTGATGATGATTCTCGGTGCGGTGGGCGTGGTGACCCGCAAGAACCCCGTGCACGCCGCACTCTCACTCGTGCTCACACTCTTTGGTGTCGCGGTGCACTTCGTGTCGCTCGAGGCCTATTTTCTCGCCGCGGTGCAGATCATCGTGTATGCGGGTGCAATCGTGGTGCTCTTCCTGTTCGTCATCATGCTGCTCGGTGTCGACAAGGCCGAAGACATCAGCACCGAACCGCTTGTCACACAGCGCTGGTTGGCGGGCGTGGCTGGTCTCGGGCTGCTCGGTCTGCTCGTCGTTGCAGTGGCTCGCGGTGCCGACGTGCTCACTACCCGTTCTGAGGGTCTTGCTACCGAGGCAGAGAACGCGAGCGGCGATGCGAACATTCAGCAGTTGGCGCGCTCGGTGTTCGGCGACTACGTCGTGGCGTTCGAACTGACTTCGGTATTGCTCGTTGTGGCGGTCGTTGGCACCGTCATGTTGGCGCGCAAGCGCACGGCAGGAGAGGCGTGATGCCCGAACCGACGACACTTTCGTATCTCGTGGTGGCAGCACTCGTGTTTGTGATTGGTGCCGTTGGTGTGATGGTTCGGCGGAACCCACTGATCATGTTTATGTGCATCGAGTTGATGCTGAATGCCGTAAATCTTTCGTTCGTGGCACTCGCCCGTGAGCTCACCGACATTGACGGCCAGTCGATCGTGTTCTTCGTTCTGGTGGTCGCCGCCGCCGAGGTCGTGGTTGGCCTTGGCATCATCGTGGCGATCATGCGCAATCGCTCATCACTCACCGCCGATGATCTTGCGGAACTGAAGGGCTGAACCGTGCTCGATCTCGTGTGGTTGATTCCCGCCCTGCCACTCGCTGGTGCGCTCGTGCTGATTGTGTTCGGTGCGCGCATCGGTGAGCCGCGTGCCGGGTGGCTTGCCACTCTCGCCACC
>RGSV01000148.1 GCA_010025655.1 Acidimicrobiia bacterium | reverse complement strand
GACGGTCAACCCCGCCGACGTGTTGACGCGACACGCGCTGAAAACGCGCTGGGCTGGCACGCCAGTACCTCGTTTGAAGACGGAATTCGTGACACCGTCGAGTGGTACCTCACGAATCGTGCGGTCGCCGAGGCTGCGCCGCACTAGCAACGTCGACCACCACGATGTCGCTTCCCCCTCCCCAACTGCCGCCGCCACTGCCGTCAGATCGCCCCGCTAGCTACGGAAACAACGCACGCCCGTCTGGCGATAGTTCATCGTCGCGCGATGTACGCGTGCCATTTGAGTTTCGTCGACCGCCGCGGCGCTTCCGCAATCGCTCGCCGTTCGTCGTGACGAATGCGCTCATTTCGGTGAATGTCGGACTCTTCATCTGGATGACGCTCGGCGAGGTCGGCAGCGTGATGTTCGGCAGCATCGATAGTGATCGCACGATGAGTTTCGTCATCTCGCGAGTGTTTTTGGAACAAGGCGAGTGGTATCGCCTCGTCTCGTGCGGATTCGTGCACTTCGGAGTTATTCACGTCGGCTTCAACATGTTGTTGCTCTACCAACTTGGTCGACTGATCGAACCAGTGATTGGCCCGTGGCGATTCGGGCTGCTCTACTTTGCATCGCTACTTGGTGGTTCACTTGGCGCGCTGCTCTTGTCGCCCGATGCGGCAACGGGTGGAGCATCGGGCGCAGTCTTTGGTTTGATGGCCGCCAGCGTCGTCGGTGTCGGTCAGCGCGGCATCAACCCATTGCGCACCGGACTTGGTGTCACTTTTGCCATCAACCTGCTGTTCACTCTCGCCGTGCCTGGCGTCTCGGTGGGCGGCCACTTTGGCGGTGCGGTAGTTGGCGCGCTCGTTGGTTTCTTGTCGTTGGCGCCGCGTTCGTGGCGAGTGCCGGCGTGGGCCGGGGTCGTCGTACCACTCGCGGCGAGTGCAGCGTGCTTCGCCGTCGCAGTGGCGTTTGTGCAGGGCTGATGCGATGAGCACACCGACCGCTGCTCCGCGCGAGTCAACGCGCCCCGACACCGACCGCAAGGTGCAGACGGGCGACCCGGAGTGTTCGCACATCGTCAAGACCGACGGCGACGAGTCGGCTGCCGCCAAGGTGTTGCAGGCGCGCATCGAGGGCACGCCACTCGAGGCGCTCTGTGGTCATCGATGGATTCCCTCGCGCGACCCGAAGCAACTTCCCCTGTGCGCCAAGTGCAAAGACATCTACGACACCTACCGCGCGTTCAACGACGGGTTGCACGAAACGCCTGGCGACTAGAGAAGTCGCCGACGCCTGGCGGCTAGCGAAAATCCCGCGATGCCATGCGAATTGGCACGCGCAGCTCGCTGAACTGCTCACCAATCACGTTGACCACACCCTCGGCGTACTGCACCTGGCCACGCACCAACAAGGCACTCGCCCGCCGCAACACTTCGGCGTGACGTACCCAGCAACCGCGTGAACACAACACGTTGATAAGCCCCGTTTCATCTTCGAGGCTGAAAAATGTGGTGCCTTTGGCGGTCATCGGTCGCTGACGATGCGTCACCACGCCGGCCACGAGCACACGGGTGGCACCGTTGCGGGCGAGCGCGTCAAGATCGGCGGCGGTCACCACGCCGAGTTCGCGCAATGATGCGCGCAAGAAGGTGGTCGGGTGGCCGTCGGGTGACACGCCGGTCGCCCACAAATCGGCGACCGCTTCTTCCACCGGCTGCATGCCGGGCAGGTGCGGTGTAGAGGTGGTGACGACACCAGCCAATCGATCGGGTGACGACTCAGCAACGGCGCCAGCATTCCACAGTGCGGTGCGGCGCGATACGTCGAACGACTCACCGAACACGCCAGCAGTCGAGAGCGCCTCGAGTTGTTTCACCGAGATTCCTGGCACGCGCCGCACGAGGTCTTCGACGTCGTTGAACGGCCTGGCCGCTTCGATGCGCAGCGCAAGGTCGTCGCCGATGCCGCGCACCGAACCGATACCAAGTCGCACGGCAAGCCCGCCGGTCGACTGAGCGTCGGGCTCGAGCCATGCGCCGGCACGCGAGGCGTTGATGTCGGGTGTGCGCACCACCACACCGTGGCGTCGCGCATCTTGCACGAGCGTGTGTGGCGACCAGAACCCCATCGGTTGCGAGTTGATCAACGCGGCACAAAAGATGGCCGGCTCGTGCAGTTTGATCCACGCTGATGCATACACGAGGTAGGCGAAACTCACCGAGTGACTCTCAGGAAAGCCGTAGTTAGCGAATGCCGCCATCTTGTCGTAGATCTCGTCGGCGATCTCACCCGTGATGCCGCGCTGCGCCATGCCCGCATACAGTCGGTCACGCAGTCGGGTCATGCGCGCTCGCGAACGCTTCGAGCCCATCGCCTGACGCAACTCGTCAGCCTGTGACGGCGTGAAACCTGCGACGTCGATTGCCATCTGCATGAGTTGTTCTTGAAAAAGCGGCACACCCAAGGTTTTGCCGAGGCTGTTTTCCAACAGTGGATGCAGATAGGTGACGGGTTCTTGGCCGTTGCGTCGCCGAATGTACGGATGCACCGAGCCACCTTGAATCGGGCCCGGGCGAATGAGCGCCACCTCAACCACAAGGTCGTAGAACCGTCGTGGCTTCAAGCGCGGCAACGTCGACATTTGCGCACGCGACTCAACCTGAAACACCCCAACACTGTCAGCGCGACACAACATCGCATAGACGTCGTCTTCTTGCGGAATCGTCGCCAGATCAACGCGCTCACCGCGAAACTCGGCGATGTAGTCGATGGCGCGATGCAACGCCGACAACATGCCGAGGCCGAGCAGGTCAAACTTGACGAGGTTCACCGCCGCGCAGTCGTCTTTGTCCCACTGCAACACGCTGCGCCCGGGCATCGTCGCCCACTCGACGGGGCACACTTCGCTGATCGGTCGATCACAAATCACCATGCCGCCCGAGTGAATGCCGAGGTGTCGTGGCGCATCTTGCACGCGTTGTGCAAGCTGCACTACCAAGTCGGGCACCGTCACCTCGCGCTGATCTTTGACCGGGCTCCACGAGTCAAACCGTCGACTGAATGCATCTTGCTCGGCGGCGTCATACCCGAGTGCGCGCGCCATGTCGCGCACCGCCGAGCGGGCACGGTAGGTGATCACGTTGGCGACCTGCGCGGCGCGCTCACGCCCGTAGCGCTCGTAGACGTATTGAATCACTTCTTCTCGACGGTCGCTCTCGATGTCGAGGTCGATGTCGGGTGGGCCATCGCGCTCAGCCGACAAAAACCGCTCGAACAGCAGCCCCAGCGATACCGCATCAGCCTTGGTGATGCCGAGCGAATAACACACCGCACTGTTGGCTGCACTGCCGCGCCCTTGACAGAGGATGTCGCTACGTTCGCAGAACTGCACGATGTCCCACACCACGAGGAAGTAGCCAGCGAACCCGAGTTGCTCGATCACTTCGAGTTCGTGGTCGATGGTGCGCCAGGCGCGCGAACGCAGCGAGAGATCTTCGTGCACGCCGAGTGGACGCTCGCCGTATCCATGCCCTAGCGGATTGAGCGAGATTCGTTTCTTGCGTCAACTGGTCGAAGCTGGTG
>RGSV01000147.1 GCA_010025655.1 Acidimicrobiia bacterium | reverse complement strand
CGAGATGATGGGCACGGGCGCGCCGCACTACGACCTCGCGCGTTTCGGCATGGAAGTGTTCCGCGCCTCGCCGCGTCAGGCCGACATCATGATCGTGGCTGGTCGCGTCAGCCAGAAGATGGCACCTGTGTTGCGACAGGTGTACGACCAGATGATGGAACCCAAGTGGGTGATCTCGATGGGTGTATGCGCATCAAGCGGTGGCATGTTCAATAACTACGCCATCGTGCAGGGTGTCGACCAGATCGTGCCGGTCGATGTTTATGCACCTGGTTGCCCGCCCACACCCGAAACCCTCATTCACGCCATCGAAACGTTGCACCAGTTGATCGAAGATGGCGAGATCATGCAGCGCCGTGCGGCTACCGGAGCCGGGGCAAATGTGCATATCCAAGAGATTCCCGCCGGCATCACCACGCCCGTCACGTTGGAGCGCCGCTGACCCATGACCACCGTCGATGCGTCCGCCGCCGCACGTGTGGCTGCAGAGTTCGTCGTGCCGGCTGGCGCCATCGCCGCCGAGTCGTGCGGCCAGCGCGTGCTCTTCGTTGAGCCAGGGCAGTACCTCGCCACCATCGAGACGTTGTACCGCGACGGTTTCACGATGTGTGTCGACCTGACGGCCGTCGACTATCTCGCACACGCGGGCCGCAGTGTGCCCGCTGGTGTGGTCGCCGAACGATTCGAAGTCGTGGTCAACTTGCTGTCGGTGGCGCGCCGCGAACGAGTGCGGGTGCGTGTGCAAGTTGCCGACAACGCATCACTCGCATCGATCTTTGACATTCATCCGAGCAGCGAGGCGATGGAGCGCGAAGTCTTCGATATGTTCGGCATTCGCTTTGACGGCCACCCCGACTTGACGCGCATTCTCATGCCCGAAGACTGGGATGGCCATCCACTGCGCAAGGACTATGCGCAAGGCCGTATTCCCGTGCAATTCAAAGGGGCTGCTTCGTGACGGTCGTCGACGCCGACGCGCGCATCACCTCGGCTGGGGCCGCCACCAGTGAAGGTGGCCAAGAGCTGCGTTCGCGCGGTGAGATTTCGCAAAAGGCGTTGATGCGCGAAGCCGGGGCAGTGCTGCGCCTGAGCGAGTCGGCTGCCGCCGCGCTCAGTGACGTGGCGGGCGACGTCGGCGAAGACCAGTCGATGATCATCAACATGGGCCCGCAACACCCGAGCACCCACGGTGTGTTGCGTTTGATGCTTGAGCTGCAGGGTGAGACTGTGCTGCGCTGCAAGCCGATCATCGGTTATCTGCACACCGGCATGGAAAAGACCGGTGAGTCGCTGTCGTATCTGCAGGGCGGCACCAACGTGACGCGCATGGACTATCTCTCACCGCTCAACAATGAGCTGGTGTTCTCGATGGCCACCGAGAAACTGCTTGGAATCGACGGAGATATTCCCGAGCGGGCGCAGTGGATGCGCATGCTCTTGTCTGAACTCAACCGCATGAGCAGCCACCTGTTGTTCATGGCGACCAACGGCATGGACCTCGGCGCCGTCTCGATGATGCTTTACGGCTGGCGCGAGCGCGAAGAAGTGCTGCGGTTCTTCCAGAAGGTCACGGGGCTGCGCATGAACCACAACTTCATTCGCCCTGGTGGTCTTGCCGCCGACCTGCCGGCGGGCTGGCGCGACGATGTGCTGCACCTGCTCGACATGTTGCCGCCACGACTCGCCGAATACGAAGTGTTGATGACCGGTCAGCCAATCTGGCGCGAGCGCCTGCAGGGTGTCGGTGTCATCACGCAGAGCGAAGCACTGGCACTCGCGGCGACCGGACCAATCCTGCGTTCGACCGGTCTGGCGTGGGATCTGCGCCGCGACCTGCCGTATCTCAAGTACAACGAGGTCGAGTTCGATGTGGTCGTTGGTGCGCACGGCGACGCCTACGACCGCTACGCCATTCGCCTGAATGAGATTCGCGAGTCGATGAAGATTGTGCGCCAAATCTTGGAGCGAATGCCGTCGGGTGACTATCGCATTCAGAACAAGAAGGTCACCCCACCGCCCCGCGGTCGCATCGATGAGTCGATGGAAGCGCTCATTCACCACTTCAAGATCTTCACTGAGGGCTTCAAGGTGCCCGAGGGTGAGGTGTACGTCGCAATCGAGTCGCCGCGTGGCGAGATTGGTTGCTACATCGCAAGTGATGGTTCGTCGGTGCCTTATCGCATGCATGTGCGCGCCCCGAGTTTCGTCAACGTGCAATGCCTGCCGCACATGATGCGCGGTGGTCTCGTCGCCGATGCCGTCGCAGTGATTTCGTCGATTGACCCGGTGTTGGGCGAGGTCGACCGATGAGCCGACTCAGCGATGCCCGCCTCGAGACGGCGCACGAGATCATCGGACGGTTTCCGCGCAAGAAGTCGGCGCTGATTCCGCTCTTGCATCTCGCGCAAGAACAAGATGGTTATGTCGCCCAAGACGCGATGGTGCACATCGCTGAGTTGCTCGACCTCGCCCCATCCGAGGTGTATGGCACCGCCAGTTTCTATGAGATGTTCAAGTTCCACCCGGTCGGCAAGTACTGCATCAACATCTGCACGAACATCTCGTGCCAACTGGTCGGTGCGTGGAACCTGCTGCACCACGCCGAAGAGCGTCTCGGCATCAAAGCCGGCAGCACCACTGATGACGGCATGTTCACCATCGAAGATGTCGAGTGCATCGCCGCATGCACCGAAGCACCTGCCCTGCAGGTGAATTACCGCTATCGCTACAAGGTGACGCCCGAGTCGTTCGACCAGATGGTGAGCGACCTCGAGGCAGGTCGGCTCGCGGGCGAAGTGCCGTCGCACGGCACGCTCGCCACGGTGCGTCAAGAGACGACGTCTGCGTGGAGCAACCGTGGTAGCGAAGCCCAAGCAAAGGTTGATGAGCGATGAGCGTGCCCAGCGGTCCGCGCATCATCACCTCGCGGTTCGAGGTTGCTGACGGCCACACCTATGCCGGGTACGTGCGCACCGGTGGGTATGTCGCGTTGCGCAAGGCCGTCGGCTCGATGACTCCGCAGCAGGTGCACGACGAAGTAAAGGCGGCAGAGATTCAAGGTCGTGGTGGGGCGGGCTTTCCGGCTGGCACAAAGTGGGGCTTTCTTCCCGCCGATGTGCATCCGCGTTATCTGGTGATCAACGGTGACGAGAGCGAACCGGGCACCTACAAAGATCGCCTCCTCATGGAGCGCGACCCGCATCAACTCATCGAGGGAATCGTTATTGCGTGTTATGCGCTGAATGCTGCGCAAGCCTTTTTGTATGTGCGTGGCGAGATGGCGCTTGCCCAAGAGCGGCTCGCGCAAGCGTTGAACGACGCTTACGCCAACAACATGGTCGGCAAGAACATCTGTGGGAGCGCATTTTCGGTTGACATCACACTTACGTGGGGGGCCGGTGCCTACATCGTCGGCGAAGAGACCGCACTCATCGAGAGCCTCGAGGGCGAGCGTGGCATGCCGCGCCTCAAGCCGCCGTTCTTCCCGGCGGTGAAGGGTCTCTACATGCAGCCGACGATCGTGAACAACGTCGAAACGCTCGCCAACGTGCCGTACATCGTCGCGTCTGGT